>JADCFR010000052.1 GCA_020249415.1 Roseomonas sp.
CAATCCCGATGTTAGTCTCTGTCATCTTTTGCCCTGCCTATGCTTGTCATCCGGGGCTAAACCCCTGGTATCCGTTCAGGCCTGAGGGAAAAGACGAGGGCGATCAAACTCTAGCTCGGCCCGTCAAACGGCCAGCAGATCGACGATCCGTCCCTCGCCGCTGAGAGGAGGCCAGAACCTCCTCTCGGCGGTTCCTTTACAGCCCAATCGGCGGGAAAAGTCATAAGACAAGCAGATCGCGTTCAGATGGAATCATCTGGACGCGTGAAGATGCTCGAAAAACAAAGGTTTGGAGCGAGTTGCGTGAACCCATGTGAACGCAACACGCTCTAAGGGGTTCAGCCGCCCGCGACCTCCGCGCGCAATTCATCCAAAACGCGCAAGCCGCCGGCCTTGTTTTCCACATGCCAAAACAGCCAGCCATTGCAGGAAGGCACTTCCTGCACCGCAGCGCCCACCTGATGAATGGACCCCGCTGCCTTGCCGCAGCGGAGCGTGCCATCGGCCCCAACCTCTGCCCGCCAACGCCGGCGCGCATCGGTCAGCACACTGCCCGCCGGCACCAGCCCGCGTTCCACCAGCGTGCCAAAGGGAATGCGCGGCTGTTCGCGCCGTGATGGCAGGGCAAGCGCGGCTGATTCCGGCATGGGCTCCACCGCCGCCAGCCGGGCGCGGGCGCCTTTGGCGTAGCGTTCTTCGCGTTCAATGCCGATGAAGCGCCGGCCGAGCCGCTTGGCGACCGCCGCCGTGGTGCCGGAACCAAGAAAGGGGTCGAGCACAACCTCGCCCGGTTGGGTGCAGGACAGGATCACGCGATGCAGCAGCGCTTCGGGCTTTTGCGTCGGGTGCAGCTTGTCGCCCTTTTCGTCGCGCAGCCGCTCACCGCCCGTGCAAAGCGGGATGAACCAGTCGCTCCTCATCTGCACATCATCATTCAGCGTCTTCATGGCGGCGTAGTTGAAGCGGTATTTTGAATCCTGCCCATGCGCCGCCCAGATCAGGGTTTCATGCGCATTGGTGAAGCGCCGGCCTCGGAAATTCGGCATGGGATTGGCCTTGCGCCAGATCACATCATTCAGAATCCAAAAGCCAAGATCCTGCAACGCGACACCCAGGCGGAACACATTGTGATAGGCGCCCATCACCCAAATCGTGCCATCCTTGCGCAAAACGCGGCGGCATTCGCTCAGCCAGGCGCGGGTGAAGGCGTCATAGGCAGCAAGATCGGGAAAGCGGTCCCAGGCGTCATCCACACCATCCACAATGCTCTCATCCGGACGGCGCAATTCACCTTTCAACTGAAGATTATAGGGCGGGTCAGCAAAAATCGCATGCACGCTGGCCGGCGGCAGGCGGCGCAGCATGGCAATCGAATCCCCGACCAGAACCTGGTCCAAGAGCAGCTCTAGCTGCGTTCCCACCGTGAAATCCCTTGAATCCCGCGTAAGAATCGCGCGCCCGAGCAGCCCGGTCAAGTCAGTTTCAGAACGGCCTGGTCCACCGGGCCAAAGCCGCGCCGGTGATGCGGCGATGGGCCGAGCCTTGCCAGAGCCTCCCGATGCGCTGCTGTTGGGTAGCCAGCATGGCGGGCGAAACCGTAAGCCGGCCAGCGCGGATCAAGCCGACGCATGGCCCGATCCCGCAGCACCTTGGCAATGATCGAGGCGCCAGCGATGGAAAAGCTGAGGCCATCGCCGCCGATGACGCAGCGGAGCGGGCAGGGCAAAGTCGGCGGCTGATTGCCATCCACCAGCGCGTGATCGGGCGGCATGGGCAGCTTTGCCACCGCACGGCGCATCGCCAGATGCGTCGCGCGCAGGATATTGACCCGCCCGATCTCGGTTGCCGAGGCCGCGCCGATGCCGATTTCAACCAGCCCTTCAGCCTGGGCGGCTTGCAGCGCGGCAAAGGCGGCATCCCGCGCCGCTTCCTTGAGCTTCTTCGAATCCTGCAACAATTCGGCCAGCGCGGTCGGCGGCGGCTTCAGAAACACCAGGGCAGCGGCCAAAACGGGGCCAGCCAAAGGACCACGCCCGGCCTCATCCACGCCCGCGACACGGCCACCAAGCGCCGCTTCCAGGCTGAAATCGGGCCGCGCCATCATGGTTTGGCGCGCGGCAGCAAAAGCCAGCCTGCCAGCCCCAATACGAGGCTCGCCGCCAAGACGGCGAAGCCGGCGCGATAGGCAGCCTCGGGCCGCGCGGCTTCCTCCATGGGGAAGAAGCCAATCACGAGCCCCACCAGCAAGGGCAGCAGGGATGACCCCAGCACCTGCGCCATATTCACCGTGCTCGCGCCGCGCCCGACCAGATGGTCGGGGAAAAGCATGCGCGCTTCCGTCACCAGCAGCACCGGGTAGCTGGAAAACAGCACCAGCCCAACCAGCAGGCCAAGCGCCACGGGCAAGGGCGGCGCTGGCCAGACCGCGAGGATTACCAGCATGGCCGCGGAAAGCGCCGCGCCGGCGCTGATCATGGCGCTGCGGCGGAAAAAGCGCCGCTCCATCGGCCCCACCAGCAAAAGCCCGATGGGCATGGCAAGCCCCA
>JADCFR010000520.1 GCA_020249415.1 Roseomonas sp.
GCCAGTAAACACCTGCTGCCAATCAGGCCAAGGCCGAACCAGACCGCTTCCTCACACCTGAGCGCCAGCACTTCAATATCCCGGCGCAGCGCCATACCCGCCGCTTGCAGCGCCGCAACGGCGCCAATGCCGGCAATCACGCCCGCAGCGCCATCAAAATTGCCGCCCTGCACAATACTATCCAAGTGGGAACCGATGATGATCGGCGATGCCTCCGGCTTTTCGGCAGCCCAGCGCAGCGAAAGATTGGCGCCGGCGTCAATGCTGGCCTGCATGCCAAGCGCCTCACCGGCCTTGCGGATCAGATCATGCGCCTCGTTCTCGCCGCGTCCATAGGCATCGCGCGTGATGCCAGGCGGGTCGGCACCAATCGCGGCCACGCCATCCAACAGGTTTTGCACCAGCGGCTTTTGCGCCGCAATCGCCTCATTCAATCTCATGCTGCCATGGCCTTTGCATCGCCCAGCACCATATCGGCAGCTTTTTCTCCAATCATGATGCAGGGCACATTGGTATTGCCGGAGGTCAGCGTCGGCATGATGGAAGCATCCGCCACGCGCAGGCCGCCAATGCCATGCACGCGAAGCCCTGCATCCACAACGGCCATCGGGTCGCTACCCATCTTGCAGGTGCCGACAGGATGATAGGTTGTCTCACCCACCTGCTTCACCCATTCGATGATCTCCGCATCGCTTTGCCGCGCCGGACCAGGGGCGATTTCGCTCAAGCGCAGCGGCGCCATGGCGGGCGCATACATGATGGACCGTGCGATTTGGATCGCGCGTACCGTCAGCGCCGCATCCACGGGTGCCGAGAGGAAATTGAAATGGATCGCCGGTGGCGCCGTGGGATCGGCCGAGGTGATATGGATATGCCCCTTGCTTTCCGGGCGCATGACATGGGCGTAACAGGTCATGCCGGATTGCGCGGCGATGCGCGGGCCATTCCGCCCCGGTTCGGTGAAGGCCGGCACCCAACCGAGCAAAAGATCAGGCGCTTCCAGCCCTTCGCGCGAGCAAACAAACGCGCGCATCGGCGCCGCTACCGCGCCCAACATGCCTTTGCCAGTCAGCGCGTAGCGCAAGGCCTGTTCCACCAAACCGAGCCCGCGCCCGCGATCATTCAGCGTATAGCCCTTGGCGCCGACGGCCCAGCGCGTGCGCGGTGCGTAATGGTCGCGCAGATTCTCACCAACGCCGGGCAGCGCATGCAGTGTTTCAATGCCCAGCGCCTGCAGGCGTTCCGGCTGACCAATCCCTGACAATTCCAGCAATTGCGGCGAATTGATCGCGCCACCGCTGATGATGACCTCTCGCGCGGCGCGCGCTTCCTGCGCCTGGTCACCCTTCCTGTAGCGCACGCCAATGCAGCGCCTGCCTTGGAAAATCAGCCTCTCCGCCAGCGCCCCGGTTTCGATATGCAGATTGGCGCGGCCACGGATCGGGTCCAGGTAACAAGCAGCCGTGCTCATGCGCCGCCCGCCGGAGATGCTCGCCTGGCTCATGGCAATGCCATCCTGGCGTGCGCCATTGTAATCGGGGTTGTGGCGAATGCCGACCTCACCCGCGGCCTTGATCAGCGCCTGGAAAATCGCTTCTCGAGGTTCCGGATTCGTCACGCGCAAAGGCCCATCCTTGCCGCGATAGGTGGCATCACCCTCACCCTGATAGGCCTCGATCCGCTTGAAGAAGGGCAGCACATCGGCATAGCTCCAGCCGCGATTGCCCATTTGCGCCCAGGTATCGAAATCCTGCGCCTGACCGCGCACGAAAGCGAGGCCATTGATCGCACTCGACCCGCCCAGAATGCGCCCGCGCGGCACGGGCAGGCGCCGGCCATTCGTGGTGGCTTCCGGTTCCGATGTATAGAGCCAATTCACCGCCGGATTGTTGATCATGCGCGCATAGCCCACGGGAATACGCGTCCAGCGATAGCTGGCGGGGCCGGCTTCCAGCAGCAGAATTTTGTTGCGCGGATCGGCGGAAAGGCGATTGGCGAGCACCGCGCCAGCCGAGCCGGCGCCGATGATGATATAGTCATATTGCCGCGCCATGTCTTTTACCCCTGGTCCACGAAACCCATGAACCCACGCGCGGCGCCTAATGGCAAGATCAGAAGCGCCACCCCCTTGAAGTGGCGGCATTCGGCATGGAGCATCCGACGCGCAGACATTACTCATCCCCACGAGAACGCCGCATCGCTGGACCCGGAAGGCTGCAGCGATCACGCTGAGGCGCTATTCCGGTTCGGCAATGCGGTTAAGGCTACCGCGCAGCCGATCCAGCAGGCGAAAAAGCTGCACGCATTCCTCAGTCGAAAACTCGGCGAGTGCGGCCTGATAATAGGCGCGGATGGCCGGGCCCATCGCCGCCCATTGGCGATTGCCTTCCGCCGTCAGGCGCACATGCCTGAGCCGCCCATCGCCGCCCGCGCGGAGCCTTTCCACAAGGCCAGCCGCCACCAGCCGATCTATCACAGCGGTCAGATTCTGCCGGCTGACCATGAGGAAGGCGATCAATTCCTTCACCGTCAGCCCCGAATCCCGGCTGGCCGGGCGGGCCAAAGCCCCCATTACCGCCCATTGCTGGGTGGTGGCGCCAAAGCCCGCCACGGCCCGCGTACCGGTTTTGTGCAGCAGGTTAGAGGCTTGATAAAGCCTGAGAAAAAGCCGGTTGGCGACGTCAAACCGCGCCGCATCATCCTCGCGCACGGCAGGGTTTTCGGGGGTGGCGATGGATATTTGCATCAATAGCTTGCCATTTCAGATTTAATATATCATAGTATTGCTATTCTGGTCCTGCCAGTCAAATCTTGTTTGAACCGAACCAGGGGGAAACATGCGCGGCCTTCAGAACAAAACGGTCATCGTCACCGGTGGCGGTGGCGGTATCGGCGGGGCCACCTGCCGGCGCTTCGGCGAAGCGGGCAGCCGCGTGGCGGTGTTTGACATCAATGCCGAAAGCGCGGCTGAAACCGCGGCTGATATCACCCAGGCGGGCGGTGTCGCGCAGGCGTTTCGCTGCGACATCACGGATCATGAAGGGGTGAAGGCGGCCGTTGCGGCGGCGGAAGCGGCACTCGGCCCCATCAGCATTCTGGTGAATAATGCCGGCTGGGATGTGTTTCGCCTGTTCAAGGACACGACGCCGGCGGATTGGCAGAAGCTGATCGCGATCAACCTGACCGGCGCGCTCAATATGCATCACGCGGTGCTACCGGGGATGCTGGAACGCCGCCATGGGCGGATTGTGAATATCGCTTCCGATGCCGCCCGTGTTGGGTCTTCAGGTGAGGCGGTTTACGCGGCTTGCAAGGCGGGCCTGGTTGGGTTTTCCAAAACCATCGCGCGTGAACATGCGCGCCACGGCATTACCGTGAATGTGGTCTGCCCCGGTGCGACCAACACAGCGCTTTTCGCCGATTACAAAAGGGGCGCCGGCAATCCGGAAAAGCTGGAAGAAGCCTTCCGCCGCGCCACGCCGATGGGCCGTATTGGTGAGCCGGAAGATTTGCCAGGTGCCATCCTGTTTTTTGCAAGTGACGATGCCGCCTATGTCACCGGCCAGGTGCTGAGTGTCTCTGGCGGCCTGACCATGGCGGGCTGAGGGAGAGCATCATGACCTATCAGGATATTCTGTTCGAAGCACAGGATGGCGTTGCGACCATCACCATCAATCGCCCGCAGGTGATGAATGCCTTTCGTGGCCAGACCTGCGAAGAATTGATCCATGCGCTGAACCGCGCCGGTTGGGACAAAGCCATCGGTGTGATTGTGCTGACTGGCGCCGGCGATCGCGCCTTTTGCACCGGCGGCGATCAAAGCGCGCATGATGGGCAATATGATGGGCGCGGCATGATCGGCCTGCCGGTGGAAGAATTGCAAAGCCTGATCCGCGATGTGCCAAAGCCGGTGATCGCGCGCGTGCAGGGTTACGCCATTGGTGGCGGCAATGTGCTGGCGACATTGTGTGACCTGACCATCGCATCGGAAAAGGCGCAATTCGGCCAGGTGGGGCCGAAGGTGGGCTCCGTGGATCCGGGCTTCGGCACTGCCTATCTGGCGCGCATCGTGGGGGAGAAGAAGGCGCGCGAGATTTGGTATCTCTGCCGTCGCTATACGGCGGCCGAGGCTGAGCGCATGGGCCTGGTCAATGTTGTCGTGCCGCATGACCAATTGGATGCTGAAGTGGCGCGCTGGTGTGCGGAGATTCTGGAACGCAGCCCAACCGCAATTGCCATCGCCAAGCGTTCCTTCAATGCGGATAGCGAGAATATTCGCGGCATCAGCAATATGGGGATGCAGGCGCTTTCCATGTATTACGATACCGAGGAATCGAAGGAAGGTGTTCGCGCCTTCACTGAAAAGCGCAAACCCGATTTCCGTAAATATCAGAAGTGATCACGCCATGACCCGCCCCTTGACGGATGACCAGCGCGCCTTTCAGGAAACCGCGCAACGCTTCACGCGGGAGAAAATTGCGCCGGGCTACATGAGGCGCGAGGCAGAGGCGCGGCTCGATCGCGCCCTGCTGCTGGAAATGGGTGCGCTTGGCTTGATTGGCGCCGATTTGCCGGAACGCTATGGCGGGCTTGGCGAACCCAGTGTCACCGCAGGACTTGCGATTGAAGCGCTCGCCTATGGTGACATCAATGTTTCCTATGTGCCGCTGCTGGCATCGCTCAATGGGCAGATCATCGCGCGGCACGCGTCGCCCGAATTGGCCGGGCATTGGATTCCGCGCATTGTCTCCGGTGAGGCGCTGTTCTGCATTGCGCTGACCGAACCGCGTGGCGGGTCGGATGCCGCCAATCTGGCGCTTTCCGCGCGGCGGAATGGTGATTCCTTTGTGATCAAGGGTGAAAAATCCTCGATCAGCATGGCGGATCAGGCGGATGCGGCGGTGGTTTTTGCACGCACCGGGCCGGTTGAAGCCGGCGCGCGCGGCATTTCCGCCTTTCTGGTGCCCATGAATACACCCGGCATCAGCACCACGCGCTTCAA
Source organism: Roseomonas sp. (assembly GCA_020249415.1). Taxonomy (GTDB): domain Bacteria; phylum Pseudomonadota; class Alphaproteobacteria; order Acetobacterales; family Acetobacteraceae; genus Neoroseomonas. The sequence goes on from JADCFR010000520.1 coordinate 5,003, forward strand.
GGATTTGGGCAGCCATGCCATTGGCCGCGGTTCGATCTTTTTCGATGAGGTGCGCATCCCCGCGAGCCATCTTCTCGGTGAGGAAGGCATGGGTTTCTTGCAGGTGATGCAGGGTTTCGATTACAGCCGCGCGCTGATCGGCCTGCAATGCTGCGCGACGGCGCAAGCCTCACTCGATGAAAGCTGGTCATATATCACGGAACGCCAAGCCTTTGGCGCGCCGCTCGCGCAATATCAGGGTGTGAGCTTTCCGCTGGCGGAGGGTGAGGGTCTCATCGCTGCCATTCGTCAGCTTTGCTACCACACGCTGCGTTTGCGTGATGCGGATGAGGCGCATACGTCTGAGGCTGCCATGTGCAAATGGCTTGGGCCGAAAACGGCGGTGGATGTGATCCATCAATGCCTGCTGACGCATGGGCATTATGGCTGGTCGCTCGATCTGCCACATCAGCAGCGCTTGCGCGATGTGATGGGGCTTGAGATCGGTGATGGCACTGCGCAAATCATGAAGCTGATCGTGGCGCGCGAAAAGGCTGGCCGTGTCGCCGTGCAATATGCCCGCAAGGGGTGAAGCGTAAGGGCGCAGAGACGCCTGATGAAAAGCAGGAGAAAACCATGACCGTCCAGGGCAATGATATCGCCATTCGCGGCCCCGCCATGCGCGCCCAGGGCTTTTGGCGCGATGAGACGCTGCTGCAGCATTTGGCCCGCGCCGTGGCGCGCAGCCCTGACAAGACCGCGATTATCGCCTGCCGGTCTGATGTTGGCACGGAAACGCGGCTTTCCTATCGGCAGATTGACGATCTATCGAACCGCCTGGCCGCCGCCTTGCGTGCCAACGGCATTGGGCGCGGTGATGTGGTTTCCTTCCAATTGCCGAATTGGTGGGAATTTTCCATCCTGCATCTGGCCTGCCTGAAGCTCGGCGCCATCAGCAATCCGCTGATGGTGATTTTCCGTGAACGCGAATTGCGCTTCATGCTGGGCTTGGCGGAAAGCAAGATTTTGGTGGTGCCGGCCAGTTTCCGCGGCTTTGATTACGCCGCCATGGCCGCCAATTTGCGCGAAGACCTGCCCAAGCTCGCGCATGTTTTTGTGGTCGGGCGCGATGGCCCTGATGGTTTTGCGCGCCTGCTGGAACACCCAGCACCTGCCTCGCCCTTCACCCCTGCCGATGGTCCCGGCCCTGATGAGGTGATCCAGCTACTTTACACCAGCGGCACCACCGGTGAGCCCAAGGGGGTGATGCATAGTTCCAACACCATGCTGTCCAATCTGGAATATTTCGCGCAACGGCTTAAGCTTGGTGTGGATGATGGGATCCACATGCCTTCCCCTTTGGCGCATCAGCTTGGCTTCATGTATGGCATTGTTTTGCCGATCATGCTGGGTGGCACGGCGATTTTGCAGGATATCTTCGCCGCACCCGAAATGGCGCGGCAAATCCGTGATGAGGGTGCAACCGTTACCATGGGTGCGACACCCTTCCTCAATGACCTGACGGAACATGTTGCGGCTTCCGGGCAGGCCACGCCGAGCCTCCGCGTTTTCGTCTCGGCAGGTGCGCCCATTCCGCGCGCGCTGGTCGCGAAGGCGCGGCAGACGCTGGGCGCTGCGATCATTTCAGCCTGGGGCATGTCGGAGAACGGCGCTGTTACCACAACGAAACTGGATGATGGCGAGGAAAAGGCCACCACCACCGATGGCTGCACGCTGCCCGGCATTGAACTTCGCATTGTGGATGCCGAAGGCGCCCGCGTGCCAACCGGTCAGGATGGTCAATTGCAGGTGCGCGGATGTTCCAATTTCATCGGCTATCTGAAGCGCCCGGAACTCAACCCGAATGATCCGGAGGGATGGTTCGATACGGGCGACCTCGCGCGGATGGATGCGGATGGCTATATCCGCATCGCCGGGCGTTCCAAGGACATCATCATTCGTGGTGGCGAGAATATTCCGGTGGTGGAGGTTGAGGGCCTGCTGTTCAAGCACCCTGCGGTGGCCGAAGTCGCGATTGTTGGCTTTCCCGATGCACGATTGGGTGAGCGCGCCTGCGCCTTTGTGCGGCTACGCGAAGGCGCCAGCCTGACCCTGCCGGAGGTGACCGCCTATCTGGAAGCCCAGCGCATGGCGCGGCAATACACGCCGGAAAGGTTGGAGATTCTGCAGGAATTGCCGCGCACGCCAAGCGGCAAGATCCAGAAATTCAAGCTGCGGGAGATCGCGCGTACCTTTGGGCAGGGCTGAAGGCGCGTCACAGCCCCCAAAGCGCGTTGCTATCCGCCGGCGCTTCGTCGCGCCGCTCTGTCATGCCGTAATCGCGCAGCACCGCTGCCACGCGCAGCCGATAGCCGGCGAAGATTCCATTGCGCCCCGCGGCCTGAGAGGCGCGATGCCCCGCATGGCAGCGCCAGCGCGTGATGGCACCCTCATCCTCCCACAGTGAAAGGCTGAGCAGCTTGGCGGGGTTGGTCAGGCTGCGGAAGCGTTCCACCGAAACAAAGCCCGGCATGCGCTGCAATTCCTCCCGCAGTGCCGCCGCGTGTTCCAGATAATCATCCAGCCGGCCTTCTGCCGGCTCAACCTCAAAAATAATGGCGATCATGGGGGTGGCCTGGGGTGGGTGGTGGGTCTTGAAACATGCTAAACGAAAGCCTTGATCCTGAACATGATCCGAGGTTTCCGCCATGAACCAGACGGCCCCGCTTGCCTATAGCGATGCGAAAATCCGCTCCATCCTGCAACGTGTGAAGACAATCGCGCTGGTGGGTGCTTCTTCCAATTGGAACCGGCCCAGCTATTTTGTGATGAAATACCTGCAATCCAAAGGCTATCGCGTCATTCCCGTGAACCCTGGCACGGCCGGGCAAACCCTGTTGGGTGAAACTGTTTACGCCAAGCTTTCTGATATCCCGGACGCGGTGGATATGGTGGATGTCTTTCGCGCCGCGGATGCACTGCCGGCAATTGCGGATGAGGCGATTGCGATTGGTGCCATGGTGCTTTGGGCACAGCTTGGCGTGCGCCATGATGGTGCGGCGGCCAAGGCGGAAGCGGCTGGGCTTGAAGTGATCATGGATCGCTGCCCGAAGATTGAATTCAGCCGTTTCGGTGGCGAATTGTCCTGGAGTGGTGTCAATTCCGGCCTGATCCGCAATCGCCCGCCAGAACCACCGGCAGACCGCAAGACCCGTAACAGCCCTCTGCCGCCGCGCAATCTGGCTTACGGCTTCGCGACCCGCAGCATCCATGCGGGTGCGGCGCCTGATCCCACCACCGGCGCGCGCGGCACGCCGATTTATCAAACAACGAGTTTTGTGTTTGACGATGTTGATCACGCCGCTTCACTGTTCAACCTGCATAATTTTGGCCATGTCTATACGCGGCTTTCCAACCCGACTGTCGCGGTGTTGGAAGAACGTGTCGCAAGCCTGGAAGGTGGGCGCGCCGCTGTTGCCACCGCTTCAGGCCATGCGGCGCAATTCGTTACCTTCTTCACGCTGCTGGAACCGGGCGATGAATTCCTTGCCAGCCGTAATCTCTATGGCGGATCGCTCACGCAATTTGCGCTCAGCTTCAAGAAGCTCGGCTGGACCAGCCATTTCGTGGATCCGACTGATCCTGAGAATTTCCGCCGCGCGCTGACGCCGAAATGCAAGGCGATTTTTGTCGAAAGCCTGGCCAATCCGGGCGGCATTGTTGTGGATTTGCGCGCCATTGCGGATATCGCGCATGAGGCAGGCATTCCGCTGATTGTGGATAATACGCTCGCCTCGCCATATCTGTGCCGGCCTTTTGAGCATGGTGCTGATATCATCACGCATTCACTCACGAAATTCCTCGGCGGGCATGGCAATTCGCTCGGTGGGATGATTGTTGAATCGGGCAAGTTCAATTACGCCAATGGCAAATTCCCGAGCATGGCGGACCCTGAACCTGCCTATCATGGGCTGAAATTCTATGAGAATTTCGGCGATTTCGCCTTCACCACCAAGGCGCGTGCTGTGGCGCTGCGCGATTTTGGCCCCACGCTTTCACCCATGAATGCCTGGCTGACCATCACCGGGATTGAAACGCTGCATCTGCGCATGGAACGCCATGTTGCCAATGCGCAGCAGGTGGCGGAATTCCGCGCAGGGCATGAAAAAGTGGCTTGGGTATCCTATGCCGGCTTGCCGAGCAGTCCCTTTAACGGACTCGCCAAGCGCTACATGCCCAAAGGGCCGGGTTCGGTCTTTACCTTTGGTGTAAAGGGCGGGTTTGAGGCCGGCATTCGCCTGGTTGAGAGTGTGCGGCTGTTTTCGCACCTTGCGAATGTTGGCGATACGCGAAGCCTTATCCTGCATCCTGCTTCCACCACGCATCGGCAATTGACCGAAGAACAGCGCCTGGCCGCTGGCGCCGGGCCGGATGTGGTGCGGCTTTCCATCGGGCTTGAAGATGCGGCGGATTTGATGCGCGATTTGGATATGGCGCTTGGCGAATAGGGGCGCTGGTGCCGGGTGAGGGATTTGAACCCCCGACCTTCTGATTACAAATCAGCTGCACTACCCCTGTGCTAACCCGGCGCGCGGGATTGATGTAGCAGAGTGCGCCCAGTCGGCAACTCGGCCTAGAACCGAGTCGCCGTTTCTTTTGTCAGGACCCTTTTGCCACCGATGCGCCGTACCGAACCCGAATTGCCCCGCCCTGGCGCGGCTGAAGCAAAAGGCCGGCGCCCGATGGGCCAGACCAGCCCGAAGCGGCCGGGCCTTGGTGGGCGCGCGATTCTGGCCTCGGTGCTCGCGCATCTGCTGCTTACCGCGATCGTTTTTCTGGAATTGGACCCTCGCGCACCCCGCCAAGGCGCCTTGGAGGTTGAAGAACAGGGTTTTGACATTGTCTTTAATTCGGCGACTGAGCAGGGGGCGCCGGTTGAAGTACCACCCTCCCCACCGCCACTGCCGACGCCTGCCCCCCAAACCCCGCCTGTGGCGCCGGCGCCACCCGCGCCGCCGCAAGCAGCAGCGCCGCCGCCACCGCCGGAGCCGCCGCGCCCGCCGCAACCCGTCACGCCACCGGCGCCACCAAGCACAGCGCCGCCCGCCCCGCCAAGGCCGTTGGCGGAAGCGCCCGCTCCGCCCCCCCCCCCCCCCCCCCCCCCCCCCCCCCCCGCCCCCCCCGC
>JADCFR010000521.1 GCA_020249415.1 Roseomonas sp.
ACATTGAAGCCCATGGCCGCCATGCGTCGCGGATTATCGCGCACGCCTTGCAGGGCCAAGCCGAAGGGGGAGCGTGCAACATAAAGCACCGCCAGATAGCACAGCACCGCCATGCCCAGGCTCAAGTAATAGAAGGCCGTTGGCTGGCGCCAATCCACGCCAAAAACGCGCGGCGGAACGACGAGATTGAAGCCGCTATAGCCGTTGAAGATATCGTAGTTCTGGCGCGCAAAATAGAAGAAGGCACTGGCAATCGCCAGCGTGATCATGATGGTATAGATGCCCTCAGTCCGCACCGCCAAAGCGCCGACCAATGTGGCAAAAATCGCAGCAATGATGATCGCCAAGGGAATATAGAGCCACCAGGGCATGCCAAGGCTGATCTGCTGCACGCCCGAAGTGCCAAGGATGGCGACCGCATAACCCGCGACTGCCGCCACGGTCATCTGCACCAGGCTGACCATGCCGCCATAACCGGCCAGGAACATCAGCGACAGCGCGATGATGCCAAGGCAGAAGGACCAGCCGAAAATCTGAAACAGCCAGAAACTCCCCGCGAATACAGGCATAATCAGCAGGATGAAGCCAACCGCCCAATAGGCCGCCGGCACGCGCGCGAAGCCGCTTCCCGCCAAGGGGGCATCCACGCCATCGGCGCGCGGTGCTTCATTCACCGCCATGGCGCTGCCCCTTCATCGGCGGCTTCCCATCAAGCCCTGCGGACGAAACGCCAGCACCAGGGCCATGATCAGGAAGGTGAAAACAACGGAATAGGTTGGCGCATAGACAAGCCCGATCTGCTCCACCAACCCGATAATGAGCGCGCCAAGCGCCGCACCGGGTATGGACCCCATGCCGCCCACAATCACGACAACAAGGCTCGCCAATAGAAATCGCGTATCCTCGCCGGGGGCGAGGGATTGGAAGGTGCCCCCAACAACGCCCGCTATGCCCGCAAGCCCCGCGCCGAAACCGAAAACCGCGAGGAAAACATAATGGATGCGCACGCCCGAGGCGGTGAGCATTTCACGATCATCAACGCCGGCGCGGATCAACATGCCAAGGCGCGTTCGATTGAGCACGAGCCACATCGCAATGCCAATAATGATGGCCATGACCAGAATGGCAATGCGTACCTGCGGAAAGCGCATATAGACCGGATTGCCGCTGCGATCCGCCCCCACCACAATCGGCAAGGTTGCAGGCCCTGTCAGCCATTGCGGGGTTTGCAGCGTATAGGATTGCCCGCCCCAAATCCAAAGCATCAGATCAGCCAGCACCACCGAAAGACCAATCGTCACCATGGTCTGGCGCAGCTCCTGCCCCTCCATGCGGCGAAACACCTGATGTTGCAGCAAAAGGCCAAGCAGGGCGACCACAATAAAGACCACCGGCAGCGTGATCCACAATTCCCCTGTCACGTTTGAGACCACATAGCCGATATAGCCGCCGAGCAAGTAAAGTGACCCATGCGCCAGATTGACGTTGCGCATCAGCCCGAAAATCAACGTAAAGCCGGAGGCGACAAGGAAATACAGCGCGCCAAGCGTCAGCCCCCCGAAAATGGCATTCAGGAACACGCGCTTGCGCCCCAGCACAGCCTCCACTCCAGGCGTCCAAGGTGCCAGGATAAGCCAGAGCAGCAGCGCCACCAGCACGACAATGATCAGCGACCAAAGCGGATGGCGTCGCGTGAAATCTGTCATGGCTGCTCCATCTCGAGACGCTGCGAAGGGCTCGGCAAGGACGCAAACGCGAAAACCCCATCTTCAGCCATGCAAGGCCGCAAAAGCTGAGAAGGATTTCGTGCTTGAGCCTAAACCAACAAGAGCAGCAATGATTCCAGCGAAACCCGCTTCGCTGGAATCACGCTGCCAATGTCTTGGATCAGCCCCCGCCCAGGGCGCGGCAATCGGGGTTGGTGCGTGAAGGCAGGCCCATGGCGCGGAACTGCTCGGCGGTCATGCCCAGGGTTTGGTTCACGCCGTCCACGCGGGCGACCATGCGATTCACCAGCGTGCCGCCCGGGCCTTCCGCGACTTCGTTCACGAAGACCGTGCCCGTTGCCTGGCGGTTCTCATTCAGGCTTACCTCACCGAGCGGCGTGGCAAGCTTGAGTGAGGAAAGCGCGGCATTGAACCGGCGCTGACCATCGCTCAGATCGCCATTCACCGCATTCAGCCCAGCAATCGCGGCGGAGGTCGCAATGTAATAGCCAACCCCGAACAAGGATGGGCTATTGAAGCGCTCATTGGCCGGGAAGGCTTCACGGTAAAGCCGCACGTAATTCTGCCAGGCAGGATCCGTATTGTCTTCCGCAAGGGGGCCCGAGGTCGGCGTGCCGATCAGCGCATCCTTGGCGCGCCCACGGGCGGAAAGCACGGTCTGGTCGGCCATGATGGTGCCGCCGATCAGCCGCGTGCCAGCGCCAGCCTGGTGCCATTGATTGAGGAAGTTGATCGCATCCGTACCCCCCATACCGAGATAGATGGCATCGACATTATCCGGCAATTGCGCGATGACGCCGCCGAAATCCGCGGCCCCCAGCGGCACCCAGAAGCGCTGCACAATCGTGCCGCCGGCGCGGCAGAAATCCACGGCAAAGCCAAGGAAATTGGTATAGCCGAAGGAATAATCCGCCGAGACGGTCGCAATACGGCGCCAGCCCTTGGTGCGCACCACATAGGTGCCAAGCCCGCTGCCCCATTGCGCGCCATCCAGATTGAAGCGGAAGACATTCGGCGCCGGGTCAACCCAGGTCATTTCCAGCGCACCGGAAATGCCATTGATGATGGTACGGTCAGGAATCGTCTTGGCATAGTCGCGGATCGCGATGCCTTCAGACCCCGAAAGCGGGCCGATGATGAAATCCACGCGATCCTGTTCAATCAGCTTACGCGCCTGGCGCACAGCCGTATCGGGGCGGGTATCCGTTGGCGCCACGATGGTTTCGATGCGCCGCCCGGCGACGGTATGGTTCACCTGCCGCAGCGCCAATTCCACATTGCGCACGGCATCGCGTCCGCCTGCGGCAAAGGCACCTTCCAAGGCCACCAGAACGCCGATGCGAATGGGCGGTTGCTGCTGCGCCACAGCCGGCGCGCTCACCCCCCAGGAAAGGGCAAAGGCACCCGCCAACCCCAATAGGCTTCGCTTGGTCCAATTCATCTTCAGGTCCTCCCTCATGGACATTTGGGGTGCTTCTGACAGGCTGAACCGCCAGACACCGCGCTTGTTATTCTTCTCACCGCCCGAGCCAATCCCGGACAGCTTCTACCTCCTGGAGTAGATAGGTTGCGGGGCGCTTCGGTCTTTCGTCAAGAGCAAAGATCGGGGGGGCGGTTCGGCTAAAGGGCCGAAATCCCTTACGGGCGTGAAGGCGGTTTTATATCTATCTTTTGGTTGCCGGGTTTGACGGATGACGGTCATCTTCACTTCAGCCATTTGGTTGGCGTGGCAAATCCGAGAGCAAGTGCCGAAGTGCGGACCTGGCTGCTGGGTATCTGTAGATAACGATCGGCGCCGCGCTGCGTGGAATGCGGCAAGGGCGTCGCTCACGGTCGGTATCTCCGCCTCGCTGGGCTCGCCGCGACCCAGGGAAACATGCCTTCCACCGGTCCCCAGTACGATCCAGTGGGTTTCAGTTGCTGTGCCCATCGTTACTTTCCGTCCTGCGTGAGGGACACCTCGCGCTGCGTTTTGCAAGAGCCAAGGCAAAAAAGCACCAGGGATCGCGATGATCCCTGGCTGATGCGCTGATAGTCGAAACTGTGGCTGGGCAGCTTCATTTCGCCACGCGGTAGACCGTGTCGCCCCCCTGCGCGCCCTGCTTGTTCACGCCCACCTGTCGGATGCGCCGGACCTATCCGTAATTTTGTGCGTGGTGGCATGCGGATGGAATGGAAGGACCCATCGATATGGCCATAGACAAAGCGTTGCTGGACCAGCTTTTGGCGGGGCGAGACCCCCAGGAGCTATTCGCCAGGAACGGCCTGATTGACGAGCTGA
>JADCFR010000522.1 GCA_020249415.1 Roseomonas sp.
AATCCGCACGGCCTGACCAGGTCCAACCACCCCCGCAAAGGGATGCCCCGCCGGCGCCGCGCCAATCACGGCAAGCCTGGCGCCCAAAACGCCATCCGCCGCGCGCAAGGCATAGCCATCCATGGCGGAGACCGCCGCTGGCGGCTGCGTCAATCGCGCCAGCACCGGCCGCGCCAGCACGCGCCCGGCCGCTTCCGGCAGGGCAATGGTCTCGGCAGCGGTGGGTGTCAGCGCGGCCAGGATGCGCGCGCGGGCTTCTTCAACCGGCAGCAAGCCGCCCTTCTCAGCCACCGATGAACTCGCCCGATTTGCCGCCGGCCTTATGGACCAGGCGGATATCCTCAATCCGCATGCCGCGATCCACGGCCTTCACCATGTCATAGACCGTGAGTGCCGCGATGCTGACGGCGGTGAGTGCTTCCATCTCCACCCCCGTCTTGCCGGTCAGGCTGACGGTCGCTTCTATGATGATGGCGTCATCGCCTTCCGGTTCCAGATCAACCGCGACCTTGGAAATCATCAGCGGATGGCAGAGCGGGATCAGATCCGATGTGCGCTTGGCGGCCATGATCCCGGCCAGCCGCGCCACGCCCAGCACATCGCCCTTGCCGGCGCGGCCTTCGCGTATAAGCGCGAGCGTTTCCGGCGCCATCACAATCCGCCCGCGTGCGGTGGCCGTGCGCGCAGTCTCGGCCTTGGGCGAGACATCCACCATGGCCGCGCGGCCCGCGGCATCAAAATGCGTGAGGCGCTGTTCGGTCAGGACACGTCCACCAATTGGCGCGCGGCGGCAGCGACATCCGCCTGACGCATCAGATGCTCACCCACCAGAATGCAGCGCGCTCCGGCAGCGGCCATGCGGCGCACATCATCGGGGGTGCGAATGCCGCTTTCGGCCACCGGCAGGCGATCCGCCGGCACCAGGGGCGCGAGCGCTTCGCTGGTCGCAAGATCCGTCTGCAAGCTGCGGAGATCGCGGTTATTGATGCCGATCAGGCGGGTTTCCAAGCCAAGGGCGCGGTCCAATTCGCGCCGGTCATGCACTTCAGCCAGCACGGACATATCAAGCGACCGCGCGATATCTTCCAATTCACTCGCCTGCGCATCGGTCAGCGCGGCCATGATCAGCAGAATGCAATCCGCCCCCATGGCGCGGGCTTCGAACACCTGCCAGGGATGGATCATGAAATCCTTGCGCAGAACGGGCAGCGAACAGGCGGCGCGCGCAGCTTCCAGATGCTCCACCGCGCCTTGGAACCAGGGCGCATCGGTCAGCACGGAAAGGCAGGCAGCGCCGCCCATTTCATAGGCGCGGGCCAGAGCGGCGGGGTCAAAGGGATCGCGGATCAAGCCGCCGGAGGGCGAAGCACGCTTGATTTCGGCAATCAGCCCGGTGCGGCCTTCACCAATGCGCTCACAAAGCGCGCCCACGAAATCGCGCAAAGGCGGCGCGCTGGCAGCGCGGCGTTCAATTTCCGCCTGCGGCGTGATTTCCATGCGCTCGGCAACTTCGCGCGCCTTATCGGCCAGGATACGGGCCAGGGTGTCAGGGACCGATGCGGCATCGGTCGAGGGCACCGAGATATGGGGTGCATTCATCCAGCAGTGTCCTTGGGGGGGCATAACGCCCGGAGGCGGGCCAATACTCCAAAGGCGGCCCCTTCGTCTATGGCCCTGGCGGCAATGGCCACCCCGGCCTTCAGGTCAGCCGCCTTGCCGGCGACAATCAGCGACGCTGCCGCATTCAGCAACACAACATCGCGATAGGCGCCATGGGCGCCGCGCAGCAGGGCTTCCAAGGCGGCGGCGTTTTCCGCCGGGTCCCCGCCTTTGAGCGCCGAAGCCGGGGCGCGGCTGAGGCCGGCATCTTCCGGGGTCACGGTAAATGCGCGAATGGCGCCATCTTCCAGCGCCACCACCTGGCTTTCACCGGCCAAAGTCAGCTCATCCAGCCCCTGCCCATGCACCAGCCAGGCGCGTTCGGTGCCGAGTCGGGCCAGCGTTTCCGCCATGGGGCGCAGCCATTGGGGCGAAAAGGCACCCGTCATTTGTCGCGTGACGCGGGCGGGATTGGCGAGCGGCCCCAGCAGGTTGAAAATGGTGCGCGTGCCCAATTCCATGCGCGGGCCGGCGGCGTGGCGCATGGAAGCGTGATGGCGCGGCGCCATCAGGAACACCATGCCCGCATCGCGCAGCACTTCGGGCAGTTTTTCCATCGGCACATCCAGCGAAATGCCAAGCGCCGAGATGGCATCCGCCGCACCGGAACGTGATGACAGCGCGCGATTCCCATGCTTCGCCACCGGCACGCCGCAGCCCGCCACCACCATGGCGGTGGTGGTTGAGATATTCAGCGTGCCCGCCGCGTCCCCCCCGGTGCCGACAATATCCATCGCCCCCGGCGGCGCTTCAATTGCCACCATGCGCGCACGCATGGCGCGCACCGCGCCGGTCATTTCCTCGACGGTTTCGCCGCGCACGCGCATCGCCATCAGCATGCCGGCGATCTGCGCCGGTGTGGCTTCGCCCGCCATGATGATGCCGAAGGCTTCCTCGGCCTCGATCTCGGTCAGGCGCGCACCATCGGCGAGCCGTGCCAGGATGGGTTTCAGCGACATGGGATCAGGCCGGGACGGCAGCGCCATGGCTGGCGCCAGCCAGTTTCAGGAAATTGCGCAGAATATCGTGCCCATGGGCGGAGGCGATGCTTTCCGGGTGGAATTGCACGCCCCAGACCGGCAAGTCGCGATGCGCGAGGCCCATGATCAGCCCATCTTCCGTCCAGGCGGTGGGGCGGAGGCATGCGGGCAGGGTGTCGCGTTCCACGATCAGCGAATGATAGCGCGTGGCGGCGAAAGGCGATGGCAGGCCAGCGAAAATATCCGTCCCGCCATGATGCACATCCCAAACCTTGCCATGCACCGGTTCCGGCGCGCGGATGACGCGCCCGCCAAAGGCCTGGCCAATCGCCTGATGACCGAGGCAGACGCCCAGAATCGGCAATTTAACCTCGGCTGCGAGCGAGATCAGCGGCAGGCAAATGCCGGCCTCATTCGGCGTGCAGGGGCCGGGGGAGAGCACCACGGCTTCGGGCTTCATCGCCAGCACCCCTTGCGGGTCTATGGCGTCGTTTCGCCTGACCTCCACCCGCGCGCCCAGATCGCCCAGGAAGTGGAAAAGGTTGAAGGTGAAACTGTCATAATTGTCGATCAGCAGGATCATGGACGTGATCCTTGGGCCGAAGGGGGAGAAGAATCAAGCGGCGGGCGTGGCGCCGTGACTAAAGGCAGGCTAAATTTGCAGGGTTGCTGGCTGGGAGAGGCGGAAATGACCAAAAGGCGAGCGATTCTGGGCGGCGGCTTGGCGGCGGCCTTTGCCGGGGCGGCACCTGGCCTGCTGCGCGGCGCCTCGGCACAACCCGCCGCGCCGGGCGCGGCCGCGCGGCCCAATATCATCATGATCATGGCCGATGATGTCGGCTACTGGAATGTCGGCGCCTATAGCCATGGCATGATGGTGCCAACACCGAACCTGGATCGCCTGGCACGGGAAGGGATGCTGTTCACCGATCACTACGCGGAACCCACCTGCACGCCGGGTCGCGCTGCCTTCATCACTGGGCAAATGCCGATCCGCACGGGACTCACCACGGTGGGGCTGCCGGGCTCACCGATCGGCATAGACCAGCGCGACCCGACGCTTGCGACGGTGCTGCGCGCGCAAGGCTATCGCACCGCGCAGATCGGCAAGAATCACCTCGGCGATCTCAATCGCCATTTGCCGACAGTGCATGGCTTCGACATGTTTTTCGGCAATCTCTATCACCTGAATTCGGAAGATGAGCCGGAAGACCCCGATTGGCCGACCGATCCCGGCTTCAATGCGCGTTATCGCCCGCGCGGGGTTTTGGATTGCGTGGCACTGCCCGCCAATAATCCCGCGCCGGTGACGGATGCGCGCTTCGGCCCCTGGGGCGCGCAACGCTGCACGGATACGGGACCACTCACGCGCAAACGCATGGAAACGGTAGATGATGAATTCGTTGATCGTTCGCTGAGTTTTATTGAAGACAGCGTGCGCGCGCGGCAGCCCTTCTTCCTGTGGCACAACCCGACGCGCATGCATATCTACACGCAGTTGCGCCCGGAAAACCGGCTGCTGGCGCGGCCCCATTCTTCGGGCGATGACATTTATGGCGCCGGCATGATGGAATTGGATGCGCAGGTCGGGCGCATTCTGGACCGCGTGGATCAGCTTGGCATTCGCGACAACACCATCATCGCTTTCACGTCAGACAATGGCGCCATGGCGGCGTGGTGGCCCGATGGCGGCACAACCCCTTTCCGGAGTGAAAAGGCGACAACCTGGGAAGGCGGCGTGCGTGTGCCCATGCTGATCCGCTGGCCGGCACGCATCCGCGCGGGTTCCGTTTCCAACGGCATCCAAAGCCATCTGGATTTGTTCACCACTTTTGCTGCCGCATCGGGTGTAACGGATGTGGCGGCGCGGCTGCGCGCCAGCCATCATGTGCATATTGATGGCGTGAATAATCTGGCGCATTGGACGCAAGGTGCTGAAAGCGCGCGGCAAGTGCAGATCATGTATAATGAGGCTCGGCTGACCGCGCTGCGCTTCGGGCCATGGAAGGCGCATTTCCAGACGCGCGATGGTTTCTTTGATGCCTTCAGCGAAAGCGCGCTGATCTTCAATCTGCGCATGGACCCTTTTGAGCAACGCGATGGGCATCGTTCCAACCTGCTCGCCATGCGCAAGGCGTTTTTGGGTGGGCGGATCATTGACATCATGGCGGAGCATCAGGAATCGCTCCGCGCCTTTCCGCCGCGTCAGGCGGGGGGGTCGCTGCGCCCAAGATGACGCCCCCCGCCTTTCGATCATGCCGGGCTGGCCTTACGCGTAGAACCAGCCGCTTGCCGCATAAAGCAGCGGCATATTGATGAGCAGGTTGAAGGGAAAAGTGATGCCGAGCGAGGCGGTCAGGTAAATCCCCGGACTCGCTTCCGGCAGGGCGGCGCGGCAGGCCGCTGGCGCATCGATATAGGATGCGCTGGCGCAAATCGCGGCGAAGACAAAGGCGCCACCTTGTGAGAGGCCAACCAGCCAGCCCGCCATCAGCCCGGCCAGGCCAAAGCAGACCGGCGCCACAATGGCAAAGCCCGTCATGAAGCGCCCCACCTGAGCAAAGGCCCGGATTTGCCGCGCCGCGGTCATGCCCATTTCAAGCAGGAACAGCATCAGGAAGCCCCGGAACAGGTGCTCATAAAAGGGCGCGATCCGCCGCCATTCCGCATCGCTTGCCATATAGCCGATGAACATGCCGCCCGTGAGCAGCAGAATGCCCCGGCCCCGGAGCGTGTCCATCAGCAACTCCCCAAGGCGGAAATTGCCCGTATTGGTCTGGTTGCCCCAGCGCCCGATGGCGAGCGAGATGATGACGGCGAATTCCATCAGCGCGACAATCGCGGTCATATAGCCTTCCGCCGGGGTTTCCATGGCGCGCGCAAAAGCAATGGCGGCGAAGAAGGTGACGCTGGAAACCGAGCCATAATGCGCAGCGACCGCCGCCGCATTGGAGACATCAAAACCACCCACCCGCCGCAGCACCGCATAGCAGGTGACGGGAATGGCGATGGTCATGGCGGCGGCGGCGGCGATCAGGGTTGAGACATCGCTGAAGGAAACCTGCGCAAGTTCGCGCCCGCCCGTCAGGCCGATGGAAAACAGCAGATAGATCGAAATGAGCTTCAGCACCGCTTCGGGCAATTCAAGTTCCGAGCGGATGAAGCCAGCCACCGCGCCAAGGGCAAAGGCGAGCACGATGGGTGAGAGCAGATTGGTGACCAATAGGTCGAAGCCAGGCATGGTTTTGGTTCCGTCCAGATGAAGGGACCTGCCCCATAGGCCGCCGATTTGGATAAATAAAATACATTGTATCAATCTTATTGTTCGATAAAATAGAATGATGAAGCAGCTCAATCTGCGCCATCTCGGCTATTTCCGCGCTGTCGCGCATGAGGGGAATCTGACCCGTGCGGCGACGAAACTTGGCCTGTCGCAATCGGCGCTTTCGGTGCAAATCCGTGCTCTGGAAGATCGGCTGGGCCATCCGCTATTCGAACGCACGCAACGCAAGCTGGTGCTGACGGAAGCCGGGCGCGTCGCGCTGGATCACGCCGATGCGATCTTCGCGACGGGCGAGGAATTGCTGGCCACCCTGAAGGGTGAAAACCCGGCGCGCGCGACCTTGCGCATCGGGGCACTGGCCACCCTTTCACGCAATTTCCAATTGGCGTTTTTGCAGCCGCTGCTTGAACGGGGCGATCTGCATTTTGTTCTGCGCTCCGGCGGTGCGGTGGAATTGCTGGCGGAATTGCGCGCGCTCAATCTTGATGTGGTGCTGATGGATCGGCTGCCGGCTGCCGGGCCTGGCCCTGCCTTGGTTGGGCATCGCGTGGCGCGGCAACGCGTGGAACTTTTCGGCACACCGAAAAGGCTGCGCGAGGGGGGCAGCCTGCCGGAATTGCTCGCGCGCCATCCTGTCATTTTGCCGGGGCCGGAAAGCGGGCTGCGCGCGGAATTCGAAGCCCTGGCCAACCGGCTGCGCGTGGTACCCCGCATCGCGGCCGAGGTGGATGATATGGCGATGATGCGGCTCCTCGCGCGCCAGGATATTGGGCTCGCCGTCATGCCCGCGATTGTGGTGCGCGATGAGCTGCGCGCCGGGGCGCTTATTCGCGCGACGCAGCTTTCCGGCTTGGTCGAGACCTTCTACGCCGTGACCATTGCGCGGTCCTTCCCCAATCCGCTGTTGCGGCCCCTGCTGAAGGCGCGCCCGACGGCTTTGGAAGGCTGAAGCGCCGGGGGTTACTCGGCGCGGATATTGCCCTCACGGATCACCGGCGTCCATTTCGCGTGATCGCGCGCAATCAGCGCGGCAAATTCCGCAGGGCTTGAGGCGATCACGTCTGCGGCCTGCACGCGCTGCACGGTTTCCTTCACCTCGGCTGAGGTAATGACGGCGCGGAAGACGCGATTGGCCGCCGCCACCACATCATCCGGCATGCCGGCGGGACCGACAATGCCGTGCCAGGTCATCGCCTCAAAGCCTGGGAAGATTGCGGCCACGGCGGGCACGCCAGGGAGTGCCGCAACTGGCGCGGGTGTGCCGATGGCAAGCGCACGCACGCGCCCTTCGCGAATGAAGGGAAGCGCCGTGGAAACCGACGGGAAGGAGAATTCGGTTTCGCCCTGAATCAGGCTTCGCATCACATCCGCACCGCTTCGGTAATGCACGGCGGTGAATTTCACACCGGCGCGGCGGCCCAGAAGCTCGGCTGCCAAATGGCTGACATGGCCAACACCAGGTGAGGCATATTGAATGCCATCGGCCCGCGCGCGTGCACGGGCCAGCAATTCTTCCAAGGATTGCACGGGCAAATTGGCGGGCACAATCACCGCAATGGGCAAATTCACCAAATGCGAAATCGGCGTGAAGGCGCGCATCGGGTCGTAATTCAGCGCCGGCTGCAATTCCTTGCCGATGCAATTGGCACCAAGATCGGCCATCATCAGCGTATAGCCATCGGGCCGGCTTTGCGCGACGAAAGCGCCCGCAATGGCACCGCCGGCGCCAGAGCGGTTTTCCACCACCATCGCCTGACCATTCGCCTGCGCCGCAAAACCATTGGCGACCAGGCGCGAAAGTGTATCCACCGCGCCACCCGCACCGAAGGGTACAATCAACCGCACCTGCCGATCCGGCCAGGTGCCTTGCGCGGAAACCGCCTTGGGCAGCAATGAAGCAAGGCCAAGCCCAGCCAGGGCGCGACGTGATATTGAAATGGACATGGCGATAAACCTCCCGTTTCGGCCTATTTTGGCATGCGGCGGGCTTCCTGCAAGCGGTGAAGCGCGGTTAAGCTTTTGCGCTGGTATGAAAGAAAGGCTCGCCGCATGACCTGGTCCATTGTTGCGCATGATCCCGCCACGGGCGCCTTTGCAGTGGCGGTGACCACCTGCAATATCGCGGTTGGTGCCACCTGCCCTTTTCTGAAATCCGGCGTCGGCGCCGTCAGCACGCAATCCATGAGCAATCGCTATCTGGGCCCGGCCGTGCTGCAAGGCCTGGAACGTGGCCTGACGCCGGCAAAGGCGATTGAAGCCGCGCTGGTGGGTGATGAGGGCAAGGGCTTGCGGCAAATCCATGCCGTGGATTGCCATGGCCGCAACGCCGCCTGGACCGGCGAGAATTGCGTTGAATGGTGCGGGCATCTCAGCGGCGATGGCTTCAGCATCGCCGGCAATATGCTGGCAGGGAGTGCCGTGGTGCAGGCAAGCTTTGACAGTTTCCGCGCCAATGCGGGGCTTGCACTGCCGGAACGCCTGATCACCGCATTGGATGCGGGTGAGGCTGCCGGTGGCGACAAGCGCGGGCGGCAATCCGCGGCGCTGGTGCTGACCACGACCGAGGATTTCCCGGATATCAATCTGCGCGTTGATGATCACACGGCGCCGCTGGCCGAGTTGCGCCGCCTGCTTGGCCTGTGGCGCATTCAGGCCGAACCTGGGCTTGCCTCCCGCCCCAGTAAGGCCAATCCTTCCGGCGAGACCGATCTTGATGTGATTGAAGCCGCCTGGATTGCGCGCGGCTTGGATTTGCGCCTGCGGCGCCCGTGAAAGGACAGCGGTGATCATGAAGAATGATCGCATT
>JADCFR010000523.1 GCA_020249415.1 Roseomonas sp.
CGCCACAGGATCAGCATATCCAGATAACCATTGCCGAGCGCATGGCGGCGCAGCGCCTGGAAACGCGCCGCCCCAGGCGGCGGGAAAAGCCGCGGGCGATCCGCGATGCTGTCCAGATATTCGCAAATCACCAGCGAGTCATACAGGATCGTTCCATCATCCAGCAGCAGGGTTGGAATCTTGCCAAGGGGATTGTCGCTCAACAGCCCCCGGTTGATCTCGCTCAGCGCAACCCGCGTGCGTGTGGTTGCGATCTGATCCGCCAACCCCAATTCATGCGCGGCGATCATTACCTTGCGCACAAAGGGGGAGCGTGGCGACCAATGCAGACGCAACTTGCTGGTTTCGGCCATGGGCAATTCCGATCCGTTTCCTCTGGTGCAAGCTTCCGCTCTCAGACCCAGCCTGTCCAGCCTTGTCAGCTTATGGAAAGCCCAGTCGCGGCCACAATGCGCCGCGCGACTTCGCGGTCCTTGGCAATCACTGCCTGATAGGCAGCGGGTGAGGAAATGATCGGGTCCGCCCCGGTCGCTTCCAGCCGTGCTTGAATGGAAGGGTCTTTCAGCGCGTGATGAATGGCCGCGACAAAGCGATTCTGTACCGCTTCCGGCGTGCCGGCCGGCGCAAAACATCCCGTCCAGGACACCAGATCATAGCCCGGATAGGTCTCAGCGATCACGGGAATTTGGCGAAGGCTGGCTTGCCTTTCGGCAGCGGTGCTGGCCAGCAATGTGGTGCCGCGTTCCACGGCGGGCTTCAGGCTGGAAAAGGAGATCATGCCAGCATCCAAGCGCCCACCGGCCAATTCGCGCGCCACATCGGCGCCGCCGCGATAGGGGATGTGTTCCAGCTTGATGCCGGCCATCAATTGCAGCAATTCGCCCATGAAATGGCCGATATGCGCGACCCCTGGCGTGCCATAGGTGATCTCGCCAGGGCGGCGCTTGGCTTCCGCCACAAACCCGGCCAGGTCACGCGCCGGAAAACCTGCGCGCACGCCGAGCATATAGGGCTGGGTAGTGACCTGCACGACGGGAATGAAGGCGGTGGTATAGTCAATCGGCAGGCTCCGGCTCACCAGCGGCAGGGTCGCGAAGGTCGCACCTTCAAACAGGAAGGTGTGCCCATCAGCCGGGCTTTGCGCCACGGCCATGGCGCCGATGGAACCCGATGCGCCGGTGCGGTTTTCAATGATGAAGGATTGGCCGAGATGTTCCGCCACTTTAGGTTGAATGATGCGCGCAATCGTATCCGCGACACCGCCCGCGCTATAGGGCACAATCAGGCGCACGGGCCGATCCGGATAACTGCCCTGCGCCCAAGCCTGCCGGGCCAGATAAGGTGCCGCCAATCCAAAGGCTACCAGCCCGCGCCGCGTGATCCGCGCCATCCTATTCCTCCCCAGCTTGACCGCGCATCATTGGCGCGGCGTGATAGGGCCAGACGGTGCGGCGCCAGCGGTGCCGCCGTCAAGCATTCGGGGGAAGCACATGGCCGCGACATTATTCGACAAGATTTGGGACCCGCATGTGATCGCCGATCTTGGTTCCGGCTGGTCGCTGCTGCACTGCGACCGCGTGCTGCTGCATAATCTCTCCGGCGGGCGGGCGCTGCAAGAAGTGGGCGAAGCGGGTTATGCCGTGCCGCATCCTGAACTTGTCTTCGCGACACCCGATCACGCGGTGGCGACAACGCCGGGGCGCACAGCAGAAAGCTTTCCGAAAGGGGGCAAACTGATTGCCGGGCTACGCAAGCGGGCCGCCGAAACCGGGGTCAGGCTTTTTGATCTTGGGCAGGATGGCAATGGCATTGTGCATGTGATGGGGCCGGAGCTTGGCATTGTGCTGCCCGGCACTACGCTGGTGTGCGGTGATAGCCATACCTGCACCAATGGCGGGCTTGGCGCCTTGGCCTTTGGCATTGGCGCGTCGGAATTGCGCCATGTGCTGGCGACACAAACCCTGCCGCAGAAAAAGCCAAAGCGCATGCGCATTCGCTTTGAGGGCGCGGCGCCGGCAGGTGTCACGCCAAAGGATATGATCCTGCATGCCATTGGCCGTTTCGGCACCGGTGCGGGCACGGGTTACGCCGTGGAATATGCCGGTTCCGCAGTGCGCGCGCTATCTGTCGAAGGGCGCCTGACGCTTTGCAATCTTTCCATCGAAATGGGGGCGAAGATGGGCATGGTCGCCCCCGATGATGTCACTTACGCATGGCTCGCTGGCCGGCGCTTCGCGCCCAAGGGCGCGGCCTGGGATGCGGCACTTCAGCATTGGCTGAGCCTGCCAAGTGACGCGGATGCAGTCTTCGAATCCGATCTGCTGATTTCCATGGCGGATATCGCGCCGCAAATCACCTGGGGCACCAGCCCGGAACAGGTGCTGCCCGTCACAGGCCGCGTGCCCGACCCTGCCTCGGCACCTGATCCGATCCGTCGCGCCGCTCATGAAGCCGCTTTGGCCTATATGGACCTTAAGCCCGGTCAGCCGATTGCGGGCACGAAGATTGATTGGGTTTTCATTGGTTCCTGCACCAATTCGCGGATCGAGGATTTGCGCGCCGCCGCCGCTGTGCTGCGTGGGCGCAAGGTGTCGCCGCATGTCACGGCCTGGGTGGTGCCTGGATCGGAACGTGTGAAGAAGGAAGCCGAAGCCGAAGGGCTGGATGCGGCCTTCACCGCTGCCGGCTTTGAATGGCGCGAACCCGGTTGTGCGTTATGTGTCGCCGCCAATGGCGAAGCCGTGCCGCCGGGTGCGCGCTGCGTTTCCACGTCGAACCGCAATTTCGTGGGCCGTCAGGGGCCGGGGGCGCGCACGCATTTGGCGTCACCAGCCATGGCAGCAGCAGCAGCGCTGGCCGGCGCCATTGCCGATGTGCGGCAATACGCGGCGTAAGGCAGGGGCAGAGATCATGGAAAAATTCACCAAACTTGCCGGCCCCGCCGCGCCCTTGATGCGCGCCAATGTGGATACGGATCTGATCATTCGCATCCAGCGCCTGGTCGGCACCGGGCGCACCGGGCTTGGGCCTTATGCCTTCGAAAATCTGCGCTTCCTGCCGGATGGTTCGGAAAATCCCGATTTCGTGCTGAACAAGCCGGCCTATCGCGAAGCGCCCATTCTGCTGGCGGGGGCCAATTTCGGCTGTGGATCATCGCGCGAAGGTGCCGTTTGGGCGCTGATGGGCGCGGGCATTCGCTGCGTGATTGCGCCAAGCTTCGGCGATATCTTCCACAATAACTGCTTCCAGAACGGCCTGCTGCCGATTGCCCTGCCCGAGGAAGTTGTGAAGCAAATCGCCGCCGAGACGGAAGCGAGCCAAGCTGCGCGCCATACTGCGATTGATCTGGTGCGCCAGGTGGTGATCACCCCGGAAGGTGCCGAAATTCCCTTCAGCATTGATGCGCGCAAGCGTGATGCGCTGCTGGAAGGGCTGGATGATATTGCGCTGACACTGCGCCTCAAGGATCAGATCGCTGCCTGGCAGGCCGCGGATCGCGCCAAGCGCGGCTGGGTCTGGGACAGTGTGAAGTTTTAGCGGGCGCCTGATCGGCCCGCCTCAGCGCCCTCCACCGCCACTTCCAAGCGAAGCGGCGGCACATCGCGCCCGATCCATTGTTCTGAGCGAATCAGCACGCGATCGGCCTCGCGAAACCAGAAGCGATTGGTGAAAAACGCCGCACCCTCACAAATCTCCACGCGTTCAATCACGCCGCCAATGGCGGGTTCCTCCGCCTCAATCCGGCATTGCACCACCTGGCCAAAGCGCATCTGTTCCGGGCGCCCCTCAGCGCCGGAAAGATCGAAACTATGCCCAAGGCGGATGGGGGCCGGGCCAAGGGGGGCAGAACGGCGCAACGGGTCCTCACCGATTGGCGCGCTGGCCAGCAGCATGGTCGGAAGGCCAGCCGTCGCCACCACCCGCGCGCCCTCGGTCACAAAAACAAACCCTTGATCCATGCGCCAAAAGCGGCGCGGCCCTTCTTCGCGCACCGGGCGGGCTGGTCCCGCATCCTGGCCGAGTTCCGCCCAAAGCGCCCGGCCCGGTGGTGGCGCGGCCAAGGGCGCCAATTGCTCGGGCGGCACCATTTGGCCCGCCGGCGGGGGGCTGCCAATCAGCCCACCGCCGCCCAGCACGCCGCAACCGCCCAGCATCAGGGCCAATGACAATGAAACTGCCTTCATAAGGCAAGCTTCGCATATTCGCCCCTGGGTTGCGAGAACCCCGCAACCATTGACCTACGTCAAGAAATCCCGGCGCGAAACCAGCTACCGGAGGGGCGCAATGAGGAGGGATCCACATGTCTACACTCACCGCCCGTGATCTGATGACCACTGAACTTGTCACCGTACCGCCCGAAACCCCCGTGATCGCCATGGCGCGGCTTCTGGCCGAACGCGGCATTTCCGCCGTGCCGGTGCTTGGCGCTGATGGCGCCCTGCTTGGCATGGTGACCGAGGCAGACCTGATCCGCCGCCTGGCCGGGGAGGAAGACAAGCCCGCTTCCTGGTTCAGCGGCCTGTTTGGCGACCCGGCGCGCGGTGCCGAGCATTACGCCCGCACCCATGGCGCCAAGGCGCGCGATATCATGACGGAAAAGCTGGTCACCGTGGCACCGGATGCGACCGCCGCGCATGTGGCGCAAATCATGGAACAGCATGGCATTCGCCGCGTTTTGGTGGTCTCGGAAGGGCGGTTGCGTGGCCTGATCAGTCGGGCCGATCTGCTGCGTGCCCTGCTGCTGCCGCCCGAAAAATCCGATGGCATCCCGGATGAGCGTATTCGCGCCGCGGTGATCGCCGCCATGCGCAAGGAACCCTGGGCCGATACCTATTACATCATGGTGGATGTGAAGGATGGCGCGGTGACCTTCCACGGCTTCTCCCGCTCGGATGCCATCAAGCGCGGCCTTCGGGTTCTGGCGGAGGGGGTGCCGGGGGTGAAATCGGTCACGGATGAGACGCAGCCGCTGCCGATGTATCTTTACGCGGCGAGCTGAGGCGGTGTCCCCGGTCGAAAGATTCTTCACCAAATCCCCATCTGCAGTCTAGGTCGCCCGGTCAAAGCCTGCGTGGCTGTGTCGCCACAGGGCCACGTTCGCGCTTGGCTGTTTTCCGGGCGACAAGGCAATGATGCACCTGTTACGCTTCTGCCCCGTTCGACGTGGCGAAGAAGGTAAACAGCCGCTGCATGTTACGAGGCCGAAATCCAGTCTGCCACCTTGCTTGCCCAAAGGGTCGGAGTCCGATGGACGAAACCGGCCGTGCGCAGGAATTTTCGATAGGTCCCCACCAAACCGCAGCCAAAAGTCAACCCTAGGCTGAAGCAAATTCTCCGTATCCA
Source organism: Roseomonas sp. (assembly GCA_020249415.1). Lineage (GTDB taxonomy): Bacteria > Pseudomonadota > Alphaproteobacteria > Acetobacterales > Acetobacteraceae > Neoroseomonas. Next base: position 5,344 of record JADCFR010000523.1, read on the forward strand.
GCCCGCCAGCCGGTCTCAAGGCGTTTAACGAGGGACAAGTATCCACTTCAATTGGCAGACGATGCGACAGTCTCCAGCTTACTCACAAACAGGCGCAGACCGCGATCGAGAGCGCGATCGCGACGCAAAACCACCCCCAAACTTCGATGCGCGGCTGGCCGAAGTCTTTTACGCACCGCTCCAGGTACGTCAGTAGCTAGTGCCATGCCAGGAAGCACCGCAGCCCCAAGACCGGATGCAACCAGAACCTTGATCGCCTCGACGCTTCCAAGCTCCATCACTGGGGCAGGGATCACCGAGGCTTTTCGGAACCAATCATCGGTCGCCACCCGCGTATTCCCGTCAGCATCGTAGAGGATAAGCGGCAGCGAGCTCAACTGCGAAGCCGTGACGGCGTCACCAAGCAGCGCCATTTCGTTCGGAACCAGCGCCAGCAAGGGATCGCGAAGCACAACGCGGGAGGTCAACATCGGATTTGGCGGAACAGGCAATGTGACTAATCCGACGTCCAACTCTCCTGTCTCAATGTGACGAACAATATCCGAGGTGTTGCCGATGCTGATGGCGAGGCGAAGCTGCGGCATGGTTGACCGAACAAGCGAAAGGACGGGTGGCATTAGGTAGATGCAAGCGGTAGCGCCCATCCCGACTCTGAGAGGCGCTATCTGGCCATCGCGATAATCGCCGGTGGCAGCTACGCCATCGCGCACTGCGGCCAACGCGCGACGCACCGGCCCCAAGAAAGCTTGCCCTGCAGACGTTACCCGCATCCGCCTTCCCGACCTTTCGAGGAGGCGCGCGCCAATCAGTGCCTCCAATTCGCGCAGACTCTGGCTGACCGCCGGTTGGGAGACGCCTAATTCCCGTGCTGCAGCAGTCAAACTCTCGGTCTCTGCGGCCAAAACAAAAACCTGCAGATGACGAAACTTGATGCCTTCCATCGCGCTACTCCTTGTAGGCCATCTGTTCGCTACGAGAGTTGAAAATTGAGAAGGTTCCTTTAAATAAGGCATGATTATTTTTTTGCCTAGATACATAATCAAAAGATTATTTATTAATGAAAAAAAGATATTTTTCTCAGAAGTTTAGGCATTAAATTTTCTTATCGAAACAATTCATCTTTGAGGTTTGCCCGCTTGCCCAACATATGCGGAGAAGCACATAAAAAACATTGGCCACAGACATGGGCTAACTTTTCAGGAGGTTCGACGCGCAGATGGGCAATGACTTAATTGCGGAAACCCAAAAACGCATAAACATGACCACGCGCCTTGGCCGCGTTCTTGAGCGCGGTGACAAGCTCGCCGTGTTCGCGAACGTTGCCCCCCGACCGAGAGAGGCGCTTGCGCCATGAGCATCCAAACTTGGCTAGTATTCTTCCTCGCCTACGCACTGGTTACCTATTCCCCGGGTCCGAACGTGCTGGCAGTAGTTACACACGCGGTACGATATGGTTACAGATCAATCGCGGTTACGATCACGGCTAATCTCGTCTGCCAGCTTATCATTATTACGGTGGTGGGCCTCGGCGCCGATGCGCTGCTTACGACCGACTCGTTTCTCTATAAGCTCATCAAATGGGCCGGCGCCGCGTACCTATTTTACCTGGGTGCGAACATGATTTGGAGAGCAGCAACAAAGCCTGTTGTGCCCCTTGAACTGAAAATTCGAGCGCGCGAGCCTGAGGTGGTCCCGCCTGTGTACCAGCGCTTCCGAGAGGCGTTTCTCGTATCTGCCAGCAATCCCAAGACAGTCATCTTTCTTTCTGCTTTCCTACCTCAATTTCTGGAGCCGGATAGGCCGATACTTCCACAGTTTGCTCTCATGTTTGTTACCATATCAGTGATCGTGGCGTCGGTTCATAGTGCCTACGCCTACATAGCGGTGAGCTTGCAGCGGCGGGTCTCTGGCACTCGCTCGAATAAGGCGGTGTCGCTTCTGTCGGGCGGAGTTTTTATCGCTTTGGCTGTGCTCTTGGGCTTGTCCCCAGGGTGAGAGGCGCACTGCCATTTCTACCAAAACCGGCCCACTGTCCGCCATAGCCATTAAACCTTGGCTGGGATCGCGTAAGGCTAGCACCGCACGGGCTCGCGCGGGTTAAGCCAGTCCAGCCGCCCCCATTGGGCTTAGCGCGGCTCCTCGCTTGCGCGCGCCCACTGGACCCATCAGGCACAGGTTGCATCGCAAGTTCAAGGCGGACTGACGCTTTTCTTGCCGGAATCTTGACCAAACTACCCTCCCCCGCCTAGGCCCCGTGTCACAGCTATGTTAAGGCGACGCCGCCGGGCGGGGTGGGGCGCGAGTCCCAGGCCATCAGGCAGCCAGCCGCATTGTTTTGGGGAGCGCGGGCCAAGCCCCGCCAAATGGAGAGTTACGCAATGAGCGATACCGCCGAGAAGGTCAAGAAGATCGTGGTCGAACACCTTGGCGTCGAAGAGGCGAAGGTGACCACTGAGGCATCCTTCATTGACGACCTGGGCGCGGATAGCCTTGACACGGTTGAACTGGTGATGGCGTTCGAAGAAGCCTTCGGCGTGGAAATCCCGGATGATGCCGCGGAAAAGATCACGACCGTGAAGGACGCGATCGAGTATATCGAAAAGCACAAGGGCGCCTGAGCGCCCTTTCGCTGGTCCAACGGGGAAACGCGCGTGTTCCAAAAGGGTTTCTCGCCACGGCGTGTTGTCGTGACGGGCATGGGCATTGCCTGCCCGCTGGGTGTTGGCGTTGAGCATGTGTGGAAGCGCATGCTTGCCGGCCATTCCGGCATTGGCGCCATTAAATCCTTTGATGCCTCTGGCCTGCCGGCGCGCATTGCGGGGGAAATCCCGCTTGGCGTAAAGGTTGATGGCGGGCTCGACATCAATGAATGGATCCCCATCAAGGATCAGAAAAAGATGGATCGCTTCATCCAATTCGCGATGGTCGCGGCGGATGAGGCGGTTATCGATTCCGGCTGGATGCCGCAGGATGAAGATCAGCGCTACCGCACGGGTGTGATGATCGGCTCTGGCATTGGTGGGCTTGAGACGATTCAGGAAGCCGCCAACCTGATCCTGCAAGGCAAGGCCAAGCGCATTTCACCCTTCTTTATTCCCTCGGCGCTGATCAATCTGGCTTCGGGCCAGGTTTCGATCCGTTATGGCTTCAAGGGGCCCAATCATTCCGTGGTGACGGCCTGCGCCACCGGCGTGCATGCGCTGGGTGATGCGGCGCGGCTGATTTCTCTCGGCGATGCGGATGTGATGGTGGCCGGCGGCGCCGAA
>JADCFR010000053.1 GCA_020249415.1 Roseomonas sp.
CGCTGCGGTGATATTGGGCTGTTTGATTATCGCAGCCTGGGTGAGTGAAGCGCATCCCGCGAAACTCTGGGCCGGGCTGCCGCGTATTTTTGAATATTTCATCCGGATCCTGCCTGATTTGCGCTGGGCTGCGCTTTTCGCGGATGCGGAGACGGAAGGCTCCATCGCCTTCTGGTTCTATCGCCTGCCGGAATGGGCGCTGTTGATCCTGGAAACGGCCAATATGGCGGCACTTGCCACACTGCTTGGTTCGGCGGTTTCGTTGCTGCTCGCTTTTCCCGCGGCGCGCAACATCGCGCCTTCAGGACTTGTCTATCATCTCACGCGCCGCTTTCTGGAGGTGCTGCGCACCATTCCCGAAATTGTCTATGCGCTGATTTTCGTTTGGGCCTTTGGCGTTGGCGCGCTGGCAGGCATTTTGGCGATTGCGCTCCATAGTGCGGGCGCCAATGGCAAGCTATTCGCCGAGGCGATTGAGAATGCCGATATGAAGCCCTGGGATGGCGTGACCTCCGCCGGTGGCAGTTGGTTTGCCGCCTGCCGCTTCGCGATCCTACCGCAGGTGCTGCCCAATATTCTTTCCTATTTGCTGCTGCGTTTTGAAGTGAATATCCGCTCCGCCAGCGTGATTGGCTTTGTTGGTGCCGGCGGCATTGGTGAGGAGCTCTATAAGGTGATCTCCTTCAATTATTATGAGGAAATCAGCGCCATCATCCTGCTGATCATCCTGACGGTGGTTTGCGTTGACCTGCTGTCGGAACGGTTGCGCCACGCCGCGATGGGGCGGCTGGAGACAGCGCGATGAGCGAGAGCAGCATCACCCAATGGCGTGCGCGCATGCCAAATGCCTTCGGCCCCGGCCCCGTACGGCTTGGTCTGCGCGGGCTTGGTATTGTGTTGTTCCTTGCCTGGTTCATTGGCGCGCTTTGGTATTTTGATTTTTCGCCGACACGGCTTTGGAATGGGCTGAACGGGCTTGCCAAGATTCTGGTGCTGATGATCCCGCCCTCCCCTGGGGAGCTTTGGGTCGAAATCCTGAAGGGCCTGGCTGAGAGTGTCGCCATGGCCTTTCTTGGCACCTTCATGGCGGCGATTGTCGCCGTGCCTTTGGGCTTCATGGGCGCACGCAATGTGGTGACAACGACGCTGCTGCGTTTTTCGCTCCGGCGCGTGTTTGATGGCATGCGCGGTGTGGATCAATTGATCTGGGCTCTGGCCTTCGTGCGTGCGGTGGGGTTGGGACCCTTGGCAGGCGTGCTCGCGATTTTCGTCTCGGATATTGCGGTGCTGTCAAAACTCTATGCCGAGGCGATTGAGAATGCCGAAAAGCGCCAGGCCGAGGGCGTGACGGCGGCTGGCGGTAGTCGCTTGCTTGGCATTCGCTTCGGCGTTCTGCCGCAGGTTGCGCCGGTTATGCTGGCGCAGGCGCTTTATTTCTTTGAAAGCAATACGCGCTCTGCCTCCATCCTTGGTGTCGTCGGCGCGGGCGGGATTGGATTGCAGATCGCTGAGCGGATTCGTGTACGTCATTGGGATGAAGTGGCCTTCATCATCATCCTGATGATCATTACGGTGGCCGCGATTGATTGGATTTCCGGGCGCATCCGCCGCCGATTGATCTCGGTTTAGCCGAGACTATTCCGCGACAATCCGGATGCGATATGATGCCCGGATCCGGTCTCGGGCGTGCCAAAACTGCGATGTTCAATGACGGCTTTTCAGCGGCCTGTTACGCGGTTGGATAGCGGGCGCAAAACCGAAAAAATAAAACAATCTCCCGTCCGTAACGTGAAAATGAGACTACAGGTGCCTGAAATGATTTGAGCCTTACCGGCGCGCCCGTCTTCATGATTCAAGCCGATCAATGGTGGCCGTAGCTGCGCGCACTTGTACCGATAGCTGACGCGCCACCATGGCCATCAAGTCAAATGCAACATTGGGCGCTGCAAGGCGCAAATGCTCAAGGGTGGCGGCATCGATGCGCAGGCAACGCACGGCTGTGCGCGCAGTGACATCAGCACTTCGTCTTGTTTTACCCAAAAGGGCAGATTCACCAAACAAAGTGCCAGGCACCAGCACGCCAAGCCGGACAGGTGGCCGACCATTGGCTGCAGGTAGGCTGATCAACACTTCACCTGACAGCAACACATAAGCCGCATCTGAAGGATCGCCGGCGCGCAGCACCAAGGAATGCGGCGCGTGGGCGGTTTCGGTGCACATCGAAAGTAGCTTTCCCACGACATCATGCGACAGGCCAAGCGCATGAAGGACCGCGCCCGCGTCGGGCAAGATTTCAGTATCGACTGGCGCGGTTTCAGCAAGAAGTTGCGCCTCAGCGGCCTCTACAGCACTCGCCAGGTCGGAAAAGGCGCAGTGCGCCGGCAGGGTCTTGGCCAGACCGATCGCTTCAAGCTCATTCAGGATACGGCTGTCTGCGCTGATCGGACAGAGCAGAATCTGCGGCGCATCGGCGCGACAAAGCTCAATGATGCGCCGACCGCCGGAGAGGTCGAGGCGTGTGACCCGGCTGAGGTCAAGAATGATGATGCGTGCCCCCGCTTCATGTTCGGCGGTGACCCTTTGCAGGATGCCATCGGCGCTACCAAAGAAAATCGCGCCCTCCAATTCCATCAATGCGATACTTTCCCCGACGGCACGCAACCGGCGTTCCTGCTCCTCTGGCCTGCGGATACGTGAACGACCAACGGGATTGCGCGAAACCCGCCGAATCGGTGCCTGCGCCATCGAGACCGTGAAGATGATGACAGAAAGCAGGACGCCGACCCCGACCGCGAAAACAAGCCCCCAAATGGCAGCGCTCAAGACGACCGCGACGACCACCAGCATATCACCAACCCGGCGAAAACGCCCGGCGCGCTCAAGGAAGGGAGAAAGCGGCCATTCGACCAAGCGAAGCACAGCGCCACAAAGGATGCCGGCAAGGGCTGCGAAAGGCAGCATGGAAAGCAGGGCACCGGCACCAAGGAGCAGCGCGAGGGATACCATCGCGCGCCAGATTTGTGCTGCCCGTCCGCGCCCCCCGGCTGCCCAACAGAAAAGACTTGGCACTGTCAGACCACTACCGGGCATGCCGCCCACTGCGGGCGCCATGATCAGCCCCGCTGAAACACCGCGTAAATCCCGACTGTAATCTGTGCGTCCGCCCGTTTGTTCACGAAGAGCTGTCGCAGCGGCGAGTGTTTCGATGGTCGCGAGCAGAGCAATTGTTGCTGCCGCCGGCAAAAGGAGCACCACGGATGGCGCCGCCGCCAAGCCGCGCCAACCAGCCTCCACCCCCTCCAGAATGATCTTGGGCGAAGGCGCCAAGCCTACTTCGGGACCTACAGAAAAACCAAGCCAGGCAAGCCCATGATGCAGCCCTGTTGCGGCCATCAGCGCAGTCAAGGGCGCGGGTATGCGCGGCAGCGGATACAACATCAGAAGCACGGCAAGTGACGCCACCGCAATCGCCGGCAGATGCGGCTCTGGCCACCCCGCGCCGGGCTGCCCGCCAAGCAGCAACGGTGCTTGGCTGATAACAATCAGCACGACTGTCGCATTGGCAAGACCTTGCGTTACCGGCGTTGGCACAAGCGCCGCAAGCTGGGCCAGGCCCGTCACGGATAGCGCCAATAAGAAAAGCCCCGCGAGGCCTGCCAAGAGCATGGCCGTTGCCACCGCCGCACCAATATCGGCGGCCCCCGCTGAAACGATGGTCGCCCCGGTAACCAATGCCGCAGCGCCGGTCGTGGTGCCTATCAATGGTCTGCTGGAACCCATAAAGGCAACACAAAGGCCGAAGGCTGCTGAAGCCGCCAAAGCCGAAGCCATGCCAAAGCTTGCCCCCAGCGCCCCAAGGGCGCCGAAGGCGATCACACCATGCGTCAGGGATTGGATCGCCGCCAATATCCCGGCGGAGATGCCCGCGCGGGCTTCACGCCAATGCGTCATTGTGGACAAAGGGGGCAACGCGCCCCCGCCCAAAAGCTGCACCGCCATGACTCTGTATTAGCCAATGCCATTATTCATCCAGGACGAGCATGAAGCAAAGACACGGCAAAGGCGCGGCCCGACACGTCGGCAATAGTTTCAAACACGCCTCCTCGGGGCAGAGCTGCATCTGCCAGAAGTGTAATTCGAAGCCCCAAGGCGTTCAACAACAATGATTGTCGCAACATTAGCGACCTTATCCAATTCGGATCAGACGCCAGAACTGGCCCATGATTCCGAGGCCATAGACGAAGAGGCGAGGCGGCGCATTGAGGAACCTCTGATCAACCATGCAATATCAGGGCTGAAAGCGCTGACCAGGGAACCACAATCTCCATCTCGCCCAGGAAGCGCTCGCGCCGCATTTGCTTGCGAGGGCGGTCAAAGCCGAGGCTCCAGAAGCTTTCTTGCCGCCTGGGGGGCACCCTCAAGAGTTGATTGGTTGATACAAGACAGAATCAGAAAATCAGTGACACGCCAGGAAGGTAAGATTAAATCAGAGGTTCTCTTAGGCAATTTCGCGGATCAATTTGCGCCGGACCGCCTGGCCAAAGCTGTTGAAATCCTCTGCGACAATGTAAAAGGCCCCCGGCCCACCAATCACGCGATCCCGAAAATAAAGATCAAGATTGGGCGGCGGCGGGCGGCCAAAGGTTGGGCGGTCATTCACAATGGGCAGGCCGTTGATGACAATGCCCTCTGCCACCGCCTCATCGCGGAGCGTTTCAACGGGCGGGCCACTATTGTTCACGCCATCGCCCGAGACATCAATCACGCGCCGCGTTGCCTCAAACGGGCAGGCCGCCAATTCGCGCCTTGCATGGATGATGGCGCCGGAAATGGAGGTCCAGGATAGCGACGCACGCGGCGCCCGCGCCAGATCTTCGGCCCATCGCCGCGCATCCGTTTCGGTCGCGATACGTGTCCAGGGCAGGATGGTGCGCTGATACTCAATGCCTGCCCATTCAATATAGACCAAGCCAATGGCGCCAATCATGCCGCCACGAATGGCCGCGATCACCGCCGGATCGCTGACCGCATCGCGGTAGCCTTCGCGTTGCAGCTTTGCCTCATCCTCATCAATGGAGCGTGAGACATCAACCGCCAGGACAAGCGCGACATCCACGGGTTCTTCCGCGCGCGCCCTGGTACTGGCTGCGAGAACGGCGCCGCCAGTGGCGGCCAAAAGCCTGCGACGAAGCATGATGCGCCCCTTTGCCGAGCGCCC
>JADCFR010000054.1 GCA_020249415.1 Roseomonas sp.
ACCGCGGCGCGGCATTGGTTGGAATAGCGCGGGTTATTTTCGCTGATTTTAAGGAAAAACTTGCGATTGGCTTGGGAAAGGCCCATATGCGCCGTGTCACCTCGTCCGGTTTGGGCGTTTCGGCCCGGCCCCATGAAGGTTTGGCAAGTTTCCTCAAACCTGCTTCCCGTGCCTTCCCATGGTTGGGCTGTAGCGATGGTCGGCCCGTAGCGCGATCCCGCGTGGCGGAGTTTCTCAACCGGAGTAAACAGCATGGCAACCGGCACTGTAAAATGGTTCAACGCCACCAAGGGTTATGGCTTCATCCAACCCGATGATGGCAGCAAGGACGTCTTCGTTCATGTCAGCGATGTCCAGCGTTCTGGCCTGCAAGGCTTGAATGAAGGCGACAAGATTGATTTCGAATTGCAGAAGGGCCAGCAGGGCAAGATTTCTGCCGGCAATCTGCGCAAGATCTGATCTGAAATGACGGCGCTTTCGGGCGCTGTAGTTTCTGGAGCGGGGTGGCGTTTGCTGCCCCGTTTTCTTTTCGCATTTGGAGAAGCGGCATGGCGCGCAAACCGAATTACGGGCAGAACCGGGCCGATGTGAACCGGGCGAAGCAGGCGCGCAAGGAAGCGAAGCTGGAAGCGTTGAAGGAAGCGGTGGCGCGGCGCAAGGCGGGCGAAGACTCGCAGGATGCTGAAGCCGACACCAGCGAAGATTCAAAGACTAAAGGAGAACATCATGGCCAATAAGCCAGGAACCCAAGCACGCTTTGTGCTGTTTGATGTGATTTATGAGGATGGCAGCCGCCGTTCCAACCGCAAGGTGCCGGCGGAATTGCTCGGCGGGCTTGATGGTGATCTGCCTGCGCGCAAGGAAATTGAAGCGCAGGACAATGAAATCGCCAAGGCATCCGGCAAGTCTGCACTGCCCATCGCGTCCCTGCAGCGTGCCGGGGGCAAGAAGCGTTAGGCCCCTAAAGTAACGCGAAAATAGCAGGGTTAGCATAAGGCTTCGATACCCCAAGCCCTGCCTTGCCGCTTGGTTTCGCGCATGCAAGATAGGCGCTGACGACAAATACGCGCTCTGCGCCGCGCTTTTTTGACCTATCGGGGATGCTCCGTGATGCCGACTGATGCCGAACTTCTGTCCCGCCTGACTGCCCTTGGCCATGCTCTGCCGCCTGCGGCCACACCTGTCGCGGAGTTCATCCTGTGGCGGCGAGAGGGCAAGCTGATTTTCCTCGCCGGCCAGATCTGCGAACGCAACGGTGTGCCCTATCCCACCGGGGTTTATGGCAAGGATGTTGACCTGGCGACGGCGCGCGCAGGCGGGCTCGCGATCGGCTTGCAGTTGCTGTCCACGCTCCGCACGGCGCTTGGTGGCGACCTCGGCCGCGTCCGTCAGGTGGTGATGGTGCGCGGCTTCGTGACCGCAGCACCCGGCATGGGCGATTATCCCAAGGTCATCAACGCCTGTTCAGAGCTGTTCATCGCGCTTTGGGGTGAGAATGGCCGGCATGCACGGACCTCAATCGGCGTAGCGCAACTGCCACTCGATGCAACAGTCGAGATTGACGCGGTCTTCGCCGTAGACTGAGTGATGCCAGGCGCGCCATTACCTGCTGCTGATGGCGGCAAGGGGGCCGCGATGATCGATACAGCAAAGATTGAGCCATGCCCACCCCAATCGGCCATGCCCCCATTGCTGTGCTGACTGGCCCGGCAAGTGCTGCCATGGGTGCGGCACCACCGGCGCTACCAGCGGCAACGCCCTTGGGTCAGGCCATTACAGCCATGGCCGCCGCGCGGGCTTCCGCCATCCTGGCGCTGGATGACGCCGGCTGCGCCATTGGCATTCTGACCGAACAGGATATCGCCCGCCGCGTAACCTTCCGCCTTGGGCCGGAAGCACCGCTCGCCGCCGCCATGACCGCGCCGCTGATCGCCTGCGCCCCGGATGAGGGGCTCTGGCGCGCCATTGCGCTGCTCCGCCAGCATGGGCTTAGGCATTTGCCGGTGCTGGATGCGGCGGGGCGCTGCCTTGGCATGCTGCATCGCGCCGAGGCGCTTGCGGCTGTCTCCGGCGGGCTGCTGACGCATCTGGAAGCGCTGTCGGGCGATGTCGCCGCCATCAAAGCCGCCCAGGCCGGCATTGCCCGCGCGCTGCTGGCGGAGGGGCTGAGCGCGGAAGCCGTGGTGCGGCTGGTCAATGGCATCAATCTTGATCTGCATCGGCGCATTCTGGCGGAAACCCTCGCCGATCATGGCGCAGCACCGGTGCCCTTCACGCTGCTGGTCATGGGCAGCCTGGGGCGGGGCGAAAGCCTGCTGACGCCCGATCAGGATAATGGCCTGATATTGGAAGACTACCCGGATCAGGACCACGGCACCGTGGATGCCTGGTTCCGCCCCTTTACCGAGGATTTCAACCAGCGCCTGGATCAGGCGGGCTTTCCGCTGTGTCCCGGTGGGATCATGGCGCGCAATCCGCTGTGGCGGAAAACCGCGCGGCAATGGCGCGATCAGATGGGCGTCTGGGCCAATCGCCGCGCCGGTGCCGCCTTGCTGTTCGGCGATATCGTGTTTGATTTCCGCCCGGCGCAGGGGGGCGAGGCAGAGGCGGCGGCGCTCCGCGAGCACCTGGCCGCGCTACTGGCGGCGCGCCCGGCCTGGCTGGCGGCCATGGCTGCGCAGAACAGCAGCCTGCAGGTGGGGCTCACACTATTTGGGGGCTTTGCCGATGATGAACCCGGCCCCGGCAGCCGGACCGATTTGAAGCTGCATGGGCTAATGCCGCTGGTCGCCGCAACCCGGCTTCTGGCGCTGCGCGATGGCATCACTGAAACCGGCACATCGGCGCGCATCGCTGGCCTGGCCGCGCGCGGCAGCATCGCAACGCGGGAAGCAGGCGCCCTGCAAGACGCCTTTGCCCTGCTGCTGGATGTTGTCTTGCGCCAGCAATTGGCCGATCAGGCCGCCGGCCGCCGCCCCGGCAATCTGGTGGATACGGCGGCCATGCCCAAGGAAGCGCGGCAGGCATTGCGGGATGCTTTGAAGGCGGTGCGGAGTTTCTCCCGCACCAGCTTCGCCGGCTTCACTGGTGAGGTTTGGTAGGAAGCGCGCTCAGAAATGTTCTGCCGTCGCGGCCATGGCGGCGGTCATGCGGCTGCGCCGCGCCAATTCGGCCAGATCATCCACACCGCGCGCGGCGGCACGTGCAATCAGGCTGACCCAAAGCGCGGCAGTCGCTTCCGCATCGCCCAGCGCCTGGTGTCGGCCGGCAATCACAATCCCCGCCCGGCCACACAGCCCATCCAGCGAATGATCCGCTTCCTCAGGATCCAGCCAGCGAGAGGTCGCAACACTGCACAGGAAGGGGTTGCCGATGGCGGGCGCGCCGCGAAATTCCTCAGCGAAAATAAGAGCGCGGTCAAAGGCAGCATTATGCGCGACCAGCACATCATCACCGATGAACTCCTGAAACCGCGCGATCGCTTCGGCAGCGGGCGGCGCATCGGCCACCATGGCGTCCGTAATGCCGTGATAGCGGATGGACCCGGGTGGGATGGCGCGGGCAGGATTGACCAGGGAGGTGAAGCTTTCGCGCGCTTCGCCATCGCGCAGCCGGACGGCGCCGATGGAGAGCAGGCGATCACCGCTGCTGACATCAAGCCCGGTCGATTCCAGGTCAAACACCACATAGCGCTGGGCGATCAGCGGACCGGCGGGAAGGGGCGCGTGGAAATGCGCCCGGGCGCGGAGGAATTCGCGCAAGCCAGGCTTCAGCCCATTGCCGAGTGCGCCCAGGGCACGGCGGAGGAGGCCGCTCATATGCGGGCGGGTTGGCTTGGGGTGGGGCGTGGCAGGGGCATGGACGCAGCCTCGCATGGTTTGGCGGCAGGTTTCCAGAAATCTCGGCGGGTGGCTTGCGCCAGCGCAAAACCAGGCGGCGCGGCGCGCGATTATTGCATCGGGGCTTGCGCTGCGCCCCACCAAGGCGGCAGGCTTAATTCAGTGCGGTGATATCGCAACAAGGGGGAACCA
>JADCFR010000055.1 GCA_020249415.1 Roseomonas sp.
CCTGCTGGCGGAGCGCATGCAGGCGCATATGGGGGCAAATGCGCGCGTGGTGGTGGAAAACCGTCCCGGCGCTTCCGGCACGGTCGCCGCCGAATGGCTGCGCCGGCAGCCCGCCGATGGCACGGTGTTGATGCTGAATGAGGCGTCATCCCATGCGCTAATCCCTGCTGCCATACAGGGCGGCACGCGCTATGACCCGATTGCGGATTTCAGCCATATCGCGATTGCAGCGAATGGTCCGCTGATCCTGGTGGCAGCCCCGAATTTCCCGGCCCGCAATGCGGCCGAGGCTGTGGCGAAGTTGCGCGCCGGCCCGCAGGATGATTTGCCTTATGCCTCATCCGGCGTGGGATCCATGCCGCATTTCGCGGCCGAGGCGGTGGCGGTTTCGCTGCTGCTGGGGGGCAAGTTCTCGCATGTGCCCTATCGGTCCGGTGGGTTGATGGTGGAATCCATCGCGCGCGGCGAGACAGCCTGGGGGGTTGCCGTGCTGGCTTCCGCCGCCGCGCAGGTGCGCGATAATCGCGTGCGCGGCATTGCGATCACCGGTCTTGAGCGCTTCCCGGCCTTCCCGGAGATTCCAACGCTGGCGGAATCCGGCATGCCTGGTTTTGACATCGGCAATTGGTTTGCGGTGGTTGGGCCGCCGCGCATGCCGGAAGCCACCGTGACGGCGCTGAACCGTGCGATCAATGCCGCGCTGGCTGATCCGCAACTGCGTGAGCGTTTCCTGATTGCCGGCATTTCGCCCTGGACGCGGCCCAATACGCCCGCCGATGCGCGCGCCTTTTTCCAGGCAGAGCTTGCGAAGTTCAAGGGCGTGGTGGAACGCACCGGCGTGAAGATGGAACAGTGATCACTACGGGCGCCTGAGGCATCTTTCAGGCGCCCCTTTTATGTCAATCCTTCGGCGGCAGATGGAGCGCCACAACCTCACCCCCCTGCCCCACCACTTCCGGAAAGCGCCGCCGCACATCCGGGTCATGCCCTGGAATGACACGGCTATCATCGCCACCCGCAAGCTTCTTCGCCGCGCGCCAACCAGCCGCCATGGCGCCAAGATCGAAAATGATCGGGAAGGGATTGCCGCTGAGGGCATTGGCGTAGAAATGCATGGCGTCGGACGCCAGCACCACCGGCCCACGCGCGGTTTGCACGCGCACCACTTGCAGACCATCCGAATGCCCGCCGACGCGATGGACAGAAACACCCGGTGCAACCTCGCCATCGCCATCATGAAACACCACGCGATCGGCATAAAGCGCCTTCACCATGGCAACCACATGCGCGGCCTCAAACGGCAGGCGGATGGCATGCACGCACATGTGCCGACCCGTCGCGAAATGCATTTCGCGTTCCTGCAAATGAAATTTCGCGCCGGGGAACATGCCAAGCGAACCCGCATGATCATAATGCAAATGCGTAATGATCACATCGGATACCTTGGCAGCATCCGTGCCCATGGCCTTCAGGCTATCGCGCACATTGCGCGCGATGGTGCGGCCACGGGCGGCGGCGGTTTCCTCATCAAAACCGGTATCCACCACAATTTCCCGCCCATCCGGTGCGCGCAGCAACCAGATGAAGTAATCAAGCGGCATGGCTTCATGCGCATCGGGCACGGGCAGCAGAAAATTCGTCTGCGCCGTGCGTTCATGCCGCCCGTAACGGATGGCATAGGCTTCCCAATTCATGATTCCTTGTTCCCCCCAAGCACGGTGCCGGTCATTTGTTCCAGCATTTTTGCCAGCGCGGTGTGATCAACCCCAGGTCCAAGCGATGTTGATGCCGCCAACCACATTTCGCGGCAGAGTGCCGAGAACGGCGCCGGCGTTGTTGTCTCCCGCCCCACTTCCAACGCGATGGACAGATCCTTCACCATCAGATCAAGCCCGAACCCCGCATCGAAGCGGCGGGACAGCACATATTCCTTGAACTTCTTCTGCGTGGAATTGTTCATGCCGGAAGATGCATTCAGCACATCCACCATGGTGATCGGGTCAAGCCCGAAGCGCTGACCGATCAGCAGCGCCTCAACACCGATCAGATAGCCACCGGCTGAGACGAGATTGTTCAGCGCCTTCATCGCCTGCCCGGCGCCAATCTCGCCGCAGCGATAAATGGAGGTGCCCATGGCCTTCAGCACGGGCTCGGCACGGTCAACCTCTGCCGCCGGCCCGCCGACCATAATGGCCAATTGGCCCGATTTGGCGCGCGGCACGCCGCCCGAGACCGGGCAATCAATCATCGCCACACCATGGCCTGCCAGCATCGCAGCGATCTCCCGCGTACGACCTGGTTGGCCAGAGGTCATGTCAATCACCAGCATCCCAGGTTTCAGTGATGGCAGCATGGCTTCCACAGCCTCACCCACCTGCTTGCTGGTTGGCACAATCATCACCACGCAATCCGCACCAGCCGCAGCTTCGGCAGGCGTTGCGGCGGCTTTCGCGCCGGTCTCGCTCGCGAAGGATGCGGCGCGGCCAGGCGCGACATCACACACCGTGACATCAAAGCCCGCCTTCACCAGATTGGCCGCCATGGGCCAACCCATATTGCCGATGCCGGCGAAGGCGATGTGCTTCAATCCAGCCGACATCACTTCTTCCCCGGAATGGCGCCTTCGGCGATCAGCACTTCATGCGCGGCCTTGAAAGCATCAAGCCCGGCGGGAATGCCGCAATAGGCGGTGGCATGCAGCAGAGTCGCCTTGATCTCATCCACCGTGATGCCGTTATTCAGCGCGCCCTTCACATGCAGCTTCACTTCCGGGATTTTGCCAAGCGCGGTCAGCATCGCAAGGTTCAGCAGCGAACGCGTCTTGCGGTCCAGCGTGGCATCGCCCCAGGCCCAGCCCCAGGCCCAGGCGGTGGTGGCGCGCTGGAAGGACATCATGAATTCATCGGCCTTTGCCATGGATGAATCCACATATTCCGGGCCCAGCACCGCACGGCGGATGGGCAGCCCCTTATCAAACAGCGCCTGATCGTCGGACATTCTCATGCTCCTTCTGGATTGGATGGCGCAGGCTGGCGCGATGGCGCGGGGCGGTCAACCGGGGCGGTTTGCGCGCAAGCTATTCCGTCTTTTCCGGTTCATA
>JADCFR010000056.1 GCA_020249415.1 Roseomonas sp.
GGAGGCTCCTGGCCAGGGGTAGGATAGGGCAGAAGCCGGCACGGGGGAAACGCCGCGCTTTCGCGACTCGGCTGGGCGGAGGCGCTGCCGGGTTGGATCGGCGGGCCAAATGATCGCATCAGCGGCGACCAATGCACGAAAAACGGGCGATGCTGGCGGGATTCACCCCCAAGAACCGCCCAAAGCATTGGCATATGCCTTGCTGCCCCCATCTGCCTGAGGCATTGAGACGGCTCAAGCTGCCCCCAGCGAGGAGATCCCCCCATGAGAACCAGGTATCGGATTGAACGCCGCGCATTGCTGACAGGCGGCACGGCCCTTGTGCTTTCGGCGGTGGCCGGCGCTCGAGTGCCGCTGGCGCAGACACTCGAAAAGCTCTCCTTCCAGACCAATTGGCGCGCCCAGGCGGAACATGGCGGCTATTATCTGGCGCTGGCCAATGGGCTTTATCGCCGCGCCGGCATTGATTGCGAAATCCGCATGGGCGGCCCGCAGCAGAACCCGGCGCAGCTTTTGCTCGCGGGCCGGGTAGACATGATCATGTCCTCGGGCTTTCAGGCGCTGAATTATGTGCGGGAAAACGTGCCCTTCATGGCGATTGGCGCCATCATGCAAAAGGACCCGCAGGGCTTCATGTTCCATGCCGAAGCCGGCTTCACGAGCTTTGAGCAAATGCGTGGCCGGCCCATTCTGGTGGGGGCTGGCGGGCGCGTGACCTATTGGCCCTTCCTGCGCCGCCGCTTTGGCTTCACTGATAGCCAGATCCGCCCCTATACCTTCAATATCCAGCCCTTCCTGGCGGATAAGCAAGCCATTCAGCAATGCTTTGTCTCATCCGAACCTTTTGCGGCGCGGCTTGGTGGCGCTGATCCGCGCGTGCTGCTTTTTGCCGATGCGGGCTTCCCGAATTATCAGACGACGATTGATATTTCGCGCAGGCTTGTGGATGAAAAGCCTGATCTGATCCAGCGCTTTGTGGATGCCACCATGCAGGGGTGGACGCAGTATTTGCGCGGGCAGGATGTGGCGGCGGCCAATGCGCTCATCATGCGCGACAATCAGGAAATGACGCAAGAGAAGATTGATTACGCCGTGCGCGCCATGAATGAACGCGGCATTGTCTTCTCGGGCGATGCAGAACGGCTTGGCATTGGCGCCATGACAGATGAGCGCTGGGAAGCCTTCTATACCGCCATGCGCGATGCGGAGGTGATGCCGCCTGGGCTTGATGTGAAGCGCGCCTATTCGCTGCGCTTCGTCAATCGGCGGGCTGGCCTGGCTTGAGCCCTCGGCGCCCGCTGCTTTCGCTCACCGGGGTTTCCAAGCGCTACGCCACGGGAACCCTGGCTTTGGATGGCATTGATCTGACGATCATGCCAGGCGATTTCATCGCCCTTCTGGGGCCTTCGGGCTGCGGCAAATCCACATTGCTGCGCCTGATTGCCGGGCTGACGGCGCCGAGTGGCGGGACGATGGAATGGCCGATGGCCATGCATGACGCAGGCGGCGAAGCGGAACGCGATATTGGCTTTGTGTTTCAGGAACCCACGCTGATGCCCTGGGCCAACGTGATCCGCAATGTCGCGCTACCTTTGGAATTGGCCGGCATGAAACGACGTGAAGCCGAAGAACGCGCCGCCGAATGGATTGCCCGTGTTGATCTGAAGGGGTTTGAGAAAGCCTATCCGCGTGCGCTTTCGGGCGGCATGCGCATGCGCGTTTCCATCGCCCGCGCGCTGGTAACGCGTCCGCGCATTCTGTTGATGGATGAACCCTTCGCGGCCTTGGATGAAATCACGCGCTTTCGGTTGAACAATGATCTGGTGCAGCTTTGGGCGCAGGAACGTTTTACGGTGATATTCGTGACCCATTCGGTGTTTGAAAGCGTCTATCTGGCGGAGCGCATTGTGGTGATGGCCCCGCGACCGGGCCGGATTGCGGAGGAAGTGCGCATCACCGCGCCGACGGAACGGGGCGAGGAATTCCGCACCTCCCCCGAATATGCCGCGCAATGCCGCACAGTGTCCCTGGCGCTGTCCTCTGCCATGGGGGGTGCGCATGAGTGAAGGCACGGAAGCCACACCCGCCGCCGGCAGCTTTTTGGAAGGCCCCTGGCTGCGCATTCTGGCGCCCACATTGCTGGCGCTGCTGTTCCTGGGTGGGTGGGAGATGATGGTGCGGGTGCGTGAAATCCCGCCCTATATCCTGCCGGGGCCGCTTGCCATTTGGCAGACCCTGCTGCGCGATTGGGCGTCACTTTCCGTGTCGCTGCTGATTACGCTGAAGATCACCTTCATGGCGCTTTCGGTGGCGGCGATTTTGGGACTGGCGCTGGCGATTCTTTTTGCGCAATCGCGCATCATTGAATTGTCGCTGTTTCCCTTTGCGGTGATTCTGCAAGTCACGCCCATTGTGGCGATTGCGCCGCTGATCATCATTTGGGTGGATGATATCGCGATATCCCTGCTGATCTGTGCCTGGATTGTCGCCTTCTTCCCGATTCTATCGAATACAACTGTCGGGCTGAATTCGGCGGATCACAATTTGAAGGATCTGTTCAAGCTGTATCGTGCGTCGCGCTGGCAGGTGCTGACGCGACTGCTGCTGCCATCAGCGCTGCCCTACTTCCTGGCGGGTTTGCGTATTTCCGGCGGGCTTGCGCTGATTGGCGCCATTGTTGCGGAGTTTGTTGCAGGCACGGGGGGCAGTGCTTCGGGCTTGGCCTACCGGATTCTGGAAGCGGGCTATCAATTGCAGATTCCGCGCATGTTCGCGGCGCTGGTACTGGTTTCCACGACCGGGATCGCGATTTTCCTTTCGCTCAGCCTGCTCACGCATTTGCTGCTGCGCCATTGGCATGAAAGCGCAATGGGTCGGGGGGATCGGCGATGAGCACCGCTATGGCAAAGACGCGCGCGACCTTGGCCGGCGCGGGCAGTGATTTCTGGTTGTGTGATGCGCGTGCCCCGGCGGCGGTGCTGGAAGGCGCGGCCGCTCTGCCCTTGGACCGCGATGGCATTGCGCGGTTTGACCTGCGCATTGAACAGGGGCGCATTGCTGCCATCGCGCCGCTCGGCACGGCGCCGGATGGTGTGTCCCTCGATGGCGGGCAGATCTGGCCCGGCATGATTGATGCGCATACGCATTTGGATAAGGGCCATATCTGGCAACGCGCCGCCAATCCGGATGGCAGTTTCTTCGGTGCGCTCACCACCGTCATGGCAGATCGCGATGTGAATTGGTCTGAAGCCGATATGCGTGCGCGCGCTGAATTCGCGCTGCGTGCGGCTTACGCCCATGGCACGGTTGCGGTGCGCACGCATCTGGATAGCTATATGCCCCATGCGCCCAAGGCCTGGCGCATGTTCCGCCAGCTGCGCGATGATTGGGCTGGGCGCATCACCTTGCAGGCTTCTTCCATCGCGCCGCTTGATCGCTTCGCGGGGGATGAAGGCACGCAGCTTGCCGATATTGTCGCCGAATCAGGCGGCGTTTTGGGCATGGTGACGCGGCTTTCTGGCGGCATTCATGATGACATTCCGCCTGAGTTCCACGCCATGCTGGATCATTTCTTCGCCCTTGCCGAAGCGCGCGGGCTTGATCTGGATTTGCATGTGGATGAAAGCGGGGAGACTGGCGCGCGCGCCTTGCGCGAAATTGCGCTGACCGCCATGCGCCGCGGCTTCAAGGGGCGCATCCAATGCGGCCATTGCTGTTCACTTTCGCGCCAGACAGATGAATTCGCGCTGGAAACCATCAAGGCCTGCGCCGATGCCGGGGTTGCGATTGTGGTGTTGCCCATGTGCAATATGTATTTGCAGGATCGCGAGGCAGGGCGCACGCCACGTTGGCGGGGTGTGACGCTTGTGCATGAAATGCAGGCGGCGGGGGTTTCTGTTTCGCTCGCTTCCGACAATACGCGCGATCCTTTCTACGCCTATGGCGATCTGGATATGGTGGAGGTGATGCGCGAAGCCACGCGCATTCTGCATCTGGATCACCCCTATGGTGATTGGCCACTTGCCGTCGGTGCGCGCCCTGCCGCGGCGATGGGGCTGCAAGGGGCGGGCATGATCCGCATAGGCGCGCCGGCTGATCTTATCCTGTTCCGCGCGCGCCACATGACTGAATGGCTATCGCGCCCGCAAGCGGATCGGATTGTGCTCCGCAATGGCAAAGTGCTGGATGCGGAAGTGCCGGATTGGCGCGAATTGGATCACCTGTTTGAGTAATCTTTTTGATCGCATTTTCCGAGTCGCCAAGTGAGCTCACTTGGCTTGAAAATGCTCTACCACCGGCTAAGCCGCGCCTTCACCTTCGCCAAAAACGCCGCGCGTTCCGGCCCGCTGCGCTGATCCATTCGTGTCAGCATCAGCCATTCCACGCTGCACCCACGCGCGCATAACCGCCTGAGGCCGCGATTGATCAGCTTCTTGTCCGGCCAGCCAATCACCCATAGCAGCCACAAGGGCGAGCCATAGGTCGTCACCACACCGATACGTTTGATGTTGGTCAGCAGCGGTTCAATCGCGCCATCCCCAAGCCTGAAGGCAACACCCGGCGCCCAGATGCGATCAAACCAGCCCTTCAGCATGGCCGGCAGCCCATACCACCAGGTGGGATAGACCAGCAGCAAAGCCTCGGCCTTTTGCAACGAAGCAACATGATCCGCGACATCCGGCGGATGGCGGGAAGGGTCGAGGTAATCGCGATGCTCGGCATCACTGAGCGTTGCGGTGAAGCCCTCCGCGTAAAGATCACGGCATTCCACCTAATGCCCGGCGGCTTGCAAGGCTTCACGCGCAGCATCACGCAGAGCCGCCGAAAAACTCTCCGCCCGCGGATGACAATGGATCAGCAACACCCGCATGGCACGCGCCTAATCGAGCTTTTCTTCAACTTCGGGCGCATCCGGGTCGCCATACATGTAATGCGTGCGCGGGCGATCGGGCGACCATTCCGGATCATCCCAGGCGAGCATCTTGCCGGGATTGAGCAGCCCAAGCGGATCGGCCTCCTTCTTGAAAGCCAATTGCCGCGCATCCACGCGCTTCATGCCGCCTTCTTCCAAGGAGAACGCGTGCGGGTTGAAGACCGGGCAGCCATTGGCTTCATGAATGCGAATGATCTCCGCCAGGCGTTCTTCGCTGGTATAGCGGACCAATTGCAAGCCGAAGCAGGTGACATGCCCGCCAAAGCGCACGAATTCCAGATGCATCGGCACTTCATCACCAAACAGCGCTTCCATCTTTTCCACCAAGGCCATGTGACCTGGCGGCGGAAACAGCGTTTGCAGATAGGTAATGCCGCGATCAAGCTTCAGCGCCTGTAGCGTGGTGTGGTTCCAGGAAAACTCATAAAGCGGCACGGCGGCTTCTTCCGTCGGGCAGCGATAGATTTCCGCCTGCGTCGCGCCGTGCTTGGCCTTGAGCGCTTCAAAAGCTTCCAGGAAGGGGGCTGCGATCATCAGCAGCGCAATGCTCATGCCCGCCGGAATACGGCCCTCGAAATGGCGGAAATATTGCTGCGGGGCGGGCGCGGCGACAACAGTGGCAAGCTTTTTCACAATCCCATCCGCCAGCGTCACGGCTTCCGCAAAGCGCGCGGCTTCCATGAAGCTCGGGAAGGCCATCATCACATCCACCCAATCATGCGCGGGGGCGAGGGGCATTTCCACCTCGGTAATGATGCCATTGGTACCATAGGCGTGATTGGCTTTTTCAATCTCTGCGCCACGCAATTCCAGAATGCGCGGTGTTGCTTCCATGGTGACCACACGAAGCCCCAGCACATTGCCAGGTTCCCGGAAGGACCCCCACATGCAGGAACCCGCACCTGCGGAACCGCCGGCGACAAAGCCACCAATGGTCGCCGTGCGCTTGGTGGAAGGATGAAAGCGCAATTCACCGCCCACTTGCTGGCGGGTCTGTTCATCAAGCTGGATCAGCTTGGCGCCGGCCTGGGCGCGCATCATGCCGGGCTTGGCCCAAAGCAGCTTATCGAGTGCCGAGACATCCAGCACCACGCCACCAAATAGCGGCATGGCCTGGCCGTAATTGCCCGTGCCGGCGCCGCGCGGAGTCACAGGAATGCGCCGTGCGTGGCAGGCGGCCAGGATGCGCACCACATCAGCCTCATCCCGCGCTTCGGCCACCACATCCGCGCTGACGCCATTCAATTGGCGCTTGAGCACGGGGCTATACCAGAAAAAATCGCGGCTGCGCTGGCGCACCAGCGCGGCATCCGTGATCCAGCGAATATCGGGCAGCGCGGCCATCAGGCCAGCAATATCATGCTTCATGCGGCATTACTTTCTGGTTCATCGAAGCTCTTCATTTTGCCTGGGTTGAACAGGCCGAGCGGATCAACGCGGCGCTTGAAACCAAGCTGATCGCCCGGCACGCGGCGATAGCCGGAGCCTTCTTCAATCGTCATGACATGCGGATTGGCAATGCCCGCGCCCGCAGCTTCAAAGCCGGCCATGATTTCGGCAAGCCGCGCATCATCC
>JADCFR010000057.1 GCA_020249415.1 Roseomonas sp.
GATGCGGTGGGCCATGCGGCTTTGCCCGGTGTGGTATTGGCGGCGATGTTTGTTGCCGCGCTTGGAGGCAATCCGCGCGCTTTGCCGCCCTTGCTGGCGGGCGCTTTGGTCGCGGGCGTGCTGGGTGTGCTGGCGGTGCAGGCACTCACGCGCGGGCGGCGCATCCGTGAAGACGCGGCGATCGCGATAGTGCTTTCCAGTTTTTACGCGCTTGGCGTTGCGTTGCTGTCCTATGTGCAGACCATGCCGCAAGCAGCCCAAGCCGGGCTTGGCAAATTCATCCTGGGGCAGGCGGCGGCGATGCGCGCGGAAGATGCGCTTTGGGCCGGCGGCATTGCGGCATTTTCCGTGCTGATCTGTCTGGCGTTGTTTCAGCGCCTGCGCGCCGCCTGCTTCGACCCCGATTACGCGCGCGTCATGGGGCTTTCGGTGGCGCGCACCGATCTGATGCTGCTGGCGCTGATTGTGATTGTCGCAGTGGCGGGCTTGCAGGCGGTGGGGCTGGTGCTGGTGGTCGCCTTGCTCATTCTGCCGGCGGCGACGGCGCGCTTGCTCACGCATCGGCTGCCGGTGCTGTTGCTGGTCTCGGCGCTGCTCGGCGCCTTATCCGGCGCTTTGGGCGCAGCGGCTTCCGCCTTTGAACCGGAATGGCCAACGGGCGCGGCAGTGGTTCTGGCGGGCGCGATTTTCTTCACCTTGGCGTTGCTGCTGGCGCCAGAGCGCGGCCTGTTGCCCGAAGCCTGGCGCCGCGCGCGCCGACGCATTGCCGCGACCGAATCGCATTTCCTGCGCGCCGCCTGGGAAGCGCAGGAAGCCGCCGGCGCCGGCCCCGGCACAGCGGGTGATCGCTGGACACCGATTGCCGCCTTGGCCGCCGCGCGCGGTTGGTCTGAGGCCCATGCCGCGCGCTTGGCCCTTTGGCTTGGGCTGCGCGGGCTGGTGGCGCGGGCGGATGGCGAAATCCACCTGACCCCGCGCGGGGCCGCTGCCGCGCGGCGTGCGGTGCGCGCGCATCGCGCGGTGGAGCTTCACCTGCTCGGCCTTGGCGCAACGGATATCGCGGGCGCGGATCGGCTGGCGGATTTGGTGGAACATGGCCTGCCGGCGGAAATGGCGACGCGGTTATTGGCAGAGCCTTCCTCCCTGCCGGCCTCGCCACATGCTTTGGGGTCCGGAGCATTTTCAAGCCAAGCGGATACGCTTGGCGGCTCGGAAAATGCGACAAGACAAAATTTCAGTGTTCGTCCGCTGCGCGGACGCGAAGCGGATGGGCACTGAACCATGACGGCAGTGGATTTCCTCCGGCTTGATCTGCCGGCCTTGCTCGCGGCGATTCTCGCTTGCGGTTTGTGCGGTTTGCTCGGGTCTTTTCTGTTGCTTCGGCGTGATAGTTTGCTGGGTGATGCGCTGTCCCATGCGGTGCTGCCGGGTATTATTGCGGGGTTTGCGATCACCGGCGCGCGG
Source organism: Roseomonas sp. (assembly GCA_020249415.1). GTDB lineage: Bacteria > Pseudomonadota > Alphaproteobacteria > Acetobacterales > Acetobacteraceae > Neoroseomonas. The sequence continues at coordinate 1,465 of JADCFR010000057.1, forward strand.
GCCGGCTTGCCGATGTTGCTGGGCGCGCTGGCGGCGGCACTGGCGGCGGTGTTTCTGATCAGCCTGGTGCGGCGTGTCGCCAAATTGGAATCAGGCGCAGCGACGGGTGCGGTCTTCACCAGCTTCTTCGCGCTTGGCCTGATGCTGATTGAAGCGACCGGCGCGCGCAGCGTTGATCTTGATCTGGATTGCGTGCTGTTTGGACAATTGGAAAGCCTGGTGTGGCTGGAAGCGCAGGGTTTTGCCTCCCTGCTTGACCCGGCGGCGTTGGCTTCCCTGCCGCGCCAGATATTTCTGCTGGCAGCGGTGAGCCTGGTACTGGCCGGGCTGGTCGCGCTGCTGTGGCGGCCCTTGCATTTGCTCTGTTTTGACCCCGATTACGCGGCTGCCATTGGCCTACCCGCACGCGGTTTGGAATTGGCGCTGAATTTGATGGTGGCGGCAGCGGCGGTGGCAGCCTTTGAAGCGGTGGGCAGTATTCTGGTGGTGGCGATGCTGGTGTGCCCGGCGGCGGCGATACGCTTGCTGACGGATTCCTATCGCGCGCAGGTCTTGGGTGGCGCGGCTTTGGGCGCGGCGCTCGGCGCGCTTGGTTATGCCTTGGCTGGACCTGTGCCGGCGGCACTCGGGCAGGCGTTTGCGCTGAATGCTGCGGGCGTCATTGGCACGCTGGGCGGGCTTACGGTCGCGGGTGCGATGCTGCTGCGCCAGTGGCGAAGCGCCGCGCCAAAATCAGCGCTTATTTCAGGATAATCTCCACACGCCGGTTTTGCGGTTCGCGCACGCCATCGGCAGTCGCGACCAGGGGCTGCGTTTCACCAAGGGCGGTGACGGTAATGTCCTGCCGCGCAATGCCGCGCCTGACGAGTTCTTCCGCCACCGTGTCGGCGCGGCGGCGCGACAATGCCAGATTATATTGCGGCGTGCCGGTGCGATCCGCATGGCCCGCCAATTCAATCCGTGTGGGCTGGGCGCGCGCAGCTTCCGCCGCCTCACCGATGATCTGGCGGGCACGCGCGGTCAGGTCAGCGCGGTTCCAGTCAAAGAACACCAGAAAGCTCCGCGCCGCGACGGGGGCCGCGACAGCGGCGGGGGCGGCAGCCGGCGCATTGAAGGCATAGCGCAGCCCAAGCAGGAAGGATTGGTTGCGGCTTTCCGTATCCGCCTTGCCCGATAGCACGGTGGCACCCGCCGCATTCACATAGCGCACCGGAATGCTCGGCCCCAGGCTTTCGAGGTAACGATACTCCGCGGTCAGCGTCAGCCCCGGCACCTGGTCAATCGTGAAGCCAATGCCCGCAATACCCTGAAAGGCAAAGGCGCCGCCCGTGTCATCCGCGCGGAGCCGCAGCGCGCCATTGCCCGGCCGGCCGTTCAGATCATTGAAGCTGGTGACAAGATAGCCGGCGCCGATCCCGACATAGGGCAGGAAGGGGCCAATCCGCACCAGATCCACCAGCGCATTGCCCATCAGCCCATAGCTATCCTGCCGCCCGCTATGCCCGCCAGGCGTGGCGAGGCCAGCGGCGCCATTGGCGCTATCCACCTCATTGGTGCGGTAGCTGCCTTCGATTTCAAGCCGGATTCCATTACTGAAGCCCCAGCCGAGGCTGAGCAGCCCCACCCCGCCAAAGTCAAAGCCAAGCTGCCCGCCATTGGGCTGGCCCAGCGCCGCCATGCCCTGATTAAGCCTGCCATCCAGGCGGAATTTGGCGTCATCCAGGTAATTCATGCCAATCGCGCCGGCGATGTATGGCCCTTCGACGAATTGCGCGCGCGCTGGCCCCGCCGCGATCAACCCAAATGTCAGGGCGGCGACTGGCAGAATGCCAAGCGAGGTTGGGGTCAACTTCATGCGCGGTACCCTAGCGGCTGTTTCTTCACAAAAGAAGACCATAGCATCCCGAAACTCATGATTTTTGCATCGCAATAGCCGCCAAGGGGCCGAGTGCCGCTGCATCATCCAGACCGGCCAGCGCCCCCAGCGGCAAAAGCCGGTTGGTATGGCCCATCTTGCGCCCTGGCCGGGCTTCCGCCTTGCCATAGAGATGCGGTGCGATGCCCGCCTTCCCTTGCAGCCCCGGCCAGGCGGCCATGCCTTCAGGCCCGATCAGGTTGCGCATCACGGCATCATGGTGGCGATCCCCGGCGCCAAGCGGCAGCCCGACCACAGCGCGGATATGCTGTTCGAATTGGGACGCGGTGCAGGCATCCATGGTCCAATGCCCGGAATTATGCGGCCTTGGGGCGATTTCATTGCCGATCAACCGGCCATCAGGCAGCAGGAACATCTCCAGCGCCACCAGCCCAACCAAATCAAGCCCACGCGCCACGGCGGCGACATGGTCCCGCGCGGCGGCGGCGATCTCGGGCGCTACCCGCGCCGGCGCATAGCTTATGTCCAGGATATGAAGGCGATGCGCGTTTTCGGTGGCGTCAAAGACCGCGAGCGCCCCATCCGCCCCGCGCGCCGCAATCGCCGAAAGCTCCAGCGTGAAAGGCACAAAGCCTTCCAGGATTAGCGGGCGAGGTACCAGCCTTGCCCAGGCAGCGGCGAGATCATCCGGGTGGCGCAGCACCGCCTGACCGCGGCCATCATAACCAAGCCGCGTCGTTTTCAGGACGGCAGGCAGCCCAAGCTCGGCCACCGACGCCTGCAATTCGGCTTCCGTGCGTACCGCGCGCCAGGGGGCGACGGGCACGCCGATCTTCTCCAGAAACGCCTTTTCCTGCAAGCGATCCTGACAAATCGCCAGCGCCTTTTCCCCAGGTCGGCAGGTCACGCGCCGCGCCAGGATTTGCACCGTCTCGGCCGGGACATTTTCGAATTCGAAGGTGACCACATCCACCTGGGAAGCGAATCGGGCCAGAGCCTCATGATCCTCATAGGCAGCGACGGTGCGGGCGGCGGCTACCTGCATGCCGGGCTCATCCGCGCCGGGGGCATAGATATGGCAGCGATAGCCAAGCCGCGCCGCCGCCATGGCGGACATGCGCCCAAGCTGCCCGCCACCCAGAATGCCCAGCATGGCGCCGGGCGGCAGAGGGGTCATACCGGGCTCTCCGGCACATTCTCCGTCTGCGCGGCGCGCCAGGCGATCAGGCGGGTGGCGAGCGCGGCGTCCTGCAGGGCAAGGATGGAGGCCGCGAGCAAGGCCGCATTCACCGCCCCTGCCCGCCCGATGGCCAGTGTTCCCACCGGCACCCCTGCCGGCATTTGCACAATGGACAGCAGGCTATCCACCCCGGCGAGAGCTGCGCTTTGCACGGGCACGCCCAGCACGGGCAGATGCGTCATGGACGCGGCCATCCCTGGCAGATGGGCCGCACCCCCAGCGCCAGCGATGATCACTTTCAGCCCCCGCCCTGCTGCCTGTTTCGCGTAATCAAACAGGCGATCTGGCGTGCGATGGGCGGAAACCACGCGGGTTTCATGGGGAATGCCCAGCCTTTCCAGGGTTTCCGCCGTGTGGCGCAGCGTTTCCCAATCCGAACGGCTGCCCATAATCACGCCCACCAGCGGTAATTCGGCCATATCCAGCCCCCTCAGGCGATGATATCGGGCAAAAGCTGGCTATCGAGCCAGGCGATTTCGTCCTTCAGCTTTAGCTTGCGCTTTTTCAGCCGCTGCAACTGCAATTGATCCACCGGCCCGGCATCAAGCCGTGCGATGACGGTATCCAAATCCCGATGCTCGGTACGGAGTTCATGCAGGCGGCGGAGCAGGGCTTCTCGGTCAGCGATCATCGCGGGGCCAGGGTGAAATCTCTTGATGCTTTTTAAGGAGGATTGGGAGTAGCATGTCCTGGCTGCCCGGGACAGGGCCAACCGCCCGGGCGGCATCACAGCAAAGGATGCTTTCGCATGCGTTTGGATGCCCGGATCGCTTCCCTCAATAACCGTCACGCTGCGCTTGAAGCGCAGATTTTTGCGGAAGACCAGCGACCGAGGCCCGATACCGAGACCCTCGCCCGATTGAAGCGCGAAAAGCTGCGCCTGAAGGAGGAGATGGAGCGGCTGCGCGTTAGTGCGTCTCCGCTTCGCGTAGGCTCAGCGGACATGCACTAAGCCTTTGCTAGGTCGCATTTCCAGAGCCGCCAAGTGATTCCACTTGGCTCGGAAATGCTCCAGGCAGCCGCATTAAATTCCCGTTGCGGATTAAGCCGCCGCGCCTTCTTCGTTCTGCGCTTCAAGTGCCGCGAGCGTGCCCACCGCGGCATTAAGCTCGCCCTGCGTGCAAAGGCCGAGAATCACGGGATCGCGCGGCTTGATATTCGCGCTGTTCCAATGGGTCTTGTCGCGCACCTTGGCGATGGTTTCCTTGGTGGTGCCAAGCAGCTTCACAATGGTTGCTTCCGGCACCTGCGGGAAATTGCGGAGCAGCCAGGCAATCGCATCCGGGCGGTCGCTGCGCTTGGAAACGGGCGTATAGCGCCCGCCCTTGGCCTTGGATTTCGGCAAATGGCTGACCTGCCGGACCATGTTCAGCCGCGCTTCGCCATCCGCTTCACAGCGCTGGATTTCTTCGCGCGTCAATTGACCATTGGCGATCGGGTCATAGCCGAGAATGCCCTGCGCCACTTCTCCATCCGCGATGGCCTGGATTTCGAGCGGGTGCATGCCGACAAATTCGGCGATCTGGTCAAAGGTAAGCGCGGTCTTGTCAATCAGCCACACGGCGGTGGCCTTGGGCATCAAGGGCTGGTTCATGGCATAACCTCAAGGGGCGGGCGGGCGAGAGAAACCCCCGCCTTGTTGCGGTTTCTATAGAGAGAGGCGCGGCCAGGGTCAAAACCCGCCCGCGGAAGGAGGAAATCATGGCCCCGATCGAGGAAGAAGAGAGGCCCCGGCGCGCGCCGCGCTTCCAGCCCATGGTATTCGACGGCTGGGATGTGGCGCAACTCCGGGAGTATATCGAGGCTTTGCAGGCCGAAATCAGCCGGGCCGAGGCAGCGATAAGCGCGCGGGACGCCCAACGTGCCGCGGCGGAGGCGTTTTTTCGGAAAGGGTGAGGCCCCGCCCGTTGCCGGGCGGGGCAGGGTTAAAATCACGCCGCCTGGGGTGCCGCTTCCGGCAGGGCCGCCGGGCGGCTTGCCTGCACCGGGATCTGCCGCGGCTTCAGCGCTTCCGGCACTTCATGGCGGAGCGCGATATGCAGCAAGCCGTTTTCAAGCTTGGCACCGCTCACCACAATATGATCCGCCAGCACGAAGCGGCGTTCAAAGCCTCGGCCGGCAATGCCGCGATGCAGGAAGCGGCGGGTTTCATCCGGCGCGGCCTGGGCACGGCCCACCACTGTCAGCGTGTTCTGATGGGCGGTGATGTCGAGATCAGCCTCGGCAAAACCGGCCACCGCCATGGTCAGCACATAGCTGACATCGCTGGTCTTTTCGATATTATAGGGCGGGTAACCCCCGGCATCGGCGCCAGTCCGGGCCGTATCCATCAGCCGCGCCAGGCGATCAAAGCCAATGGCGGTGCGGAACAGGGGGGAGAAATCAATAGCGTTCATAGCAGGGACACTCCTTCGCAAAGCAAGGTCCGTTGAGGCCAGCGAACTCATCCCGAATTGCCCCCATCTGGGCGGCAGAGGATTAATCCGCACCGGGGGCCCGAATGGCGCCCCTGGTAACGCTGAAATGGAAATAGCCCGCCAGCCAATCAAGGGCTGCGGGCCAAAAAATCCATCTTGTGAAAAAGGGCCGAGACCTGCGGCCCAGCGTTGCTCAATCCTACTTGCGCGCACCAATACCGGCGAAGCGCTTGTTGAACTTCGCGATCTGCCCGCCGGTATCAATAATGCGCTGCTGGCCGGTCCAGGCCGGGTGCGATTTCGGGTCAATATCCAAGCGAATGGTATCGCCCGGCTTGCCGTAGCAGGAGCGGGTCTTGTACTCGGTCCCGTCGGTCATGATGATGTTGATCTCATGATAATCGGGATGGATATCGGACTTCATGGC
>JADCFR010000058.1 GCA_020249415.1 Roseomonas sp.
CGCCATCAGCGCATCACACAGGCGCTTCAGTGGTGCGCCGGTCAGCGCATGCACCTTCCAGGGCTGGATATTGCTGCCCGAAGGGGCGCGCGCTGCAACATTCAGCAGATGTTCAACATCAGCCTGTGGCACCGACTTTGGCAAAAAGGCGCGGATGGAACGGCGCGAGGTAATCGCCGCTTCCACCGCCTGTTGCGCGGCGGCGTCCCGCATCAGCCGCGCCTGGTGTCAATGAATTCCACCGGGCGGCCTTGCGGTGCGCCCTGCACTTCATCATCGCGCATGGCGATATGGCCGCGCACCACCGTCATCACCGGCCAACCACTGCAACGATGCCCGGCAAAGGGTGTCCAGCCACAGGGCGAGACAATCCAGCCATCTTCAATGGTGCGGGTCTTTTTCATATCAACAACGGTCACGTCACCATCCATGCCAACGGCAAGCCGCCCCTTGGTCTTCGCGCCATAAATCCGCGCCGGTCCCGCGCACATCAAATCCGCAAGCCGTGGCAGGGAAAGCCGCCCGGCACTGACATGATCCAGCATCAGCGGCACAATAGTTTGAATGCCCGTGAGCCCCGCCGCAGTATCGGGCCAGGGGCGTTCCTTTGCCGCGCGGGAATGCGGCGCATGATCCGATCCCACGCAATCCACCGTGCCATCGGCGACCGCCTTCCAGGCCGCTTCCAAATGCCGCGCATCGCGAATGGGCGGGTTCATCACCGCATAACCACCAAGGCGCCCATAGGCTTCATCGGTTTGCGTCAGATGGTTCAGCAGCACTTCACAACTTGCAACATCGCGATAATCCGCGAGATAGGCCAATTCCTCGGCGGTTGAGACATGCAGGATATGCGCGCGCCGACCGGTCTTGCGTGCCAGCGCCATGAGCCGACGTGTGCCGAGCAGCGCCGTTTCCACATCGCGCCATTCCTGATGGTTGATATGGGCCATGCCTGGCGTGAACATCGGCTTGCGCGCCTGCAGGCGATATTCATCTTCCGAATGATAGCAAATGGCGCGGCGGCCAGAACGCATGACCGCTTCCAGGCTGGCATCATCTTCCACCAGCAAATCCCCGGTGGACGAGCCCGCGAAAATCTTGATGGCGCAGACATTGGGCTCAAGCTCAAGCGCCGCCAGTTCCGCGATATTCGTCTTGGTGCCGCCAACATAAATCCCGATATCGCACCAGGCGTGGCCGCTCACGAATTCGCGCTTGGCATTCAGCCTTTCGGTATTGGTGATGGAAGGCGTGGTATTCGGCATGTCAAAAACCGCCGCGAGGCCACCGAGCACCGCAGCGCGGGTGCCGGTTTCCATGGTTTCGACCTTGGGGTCGCCGGGATCGCGCAAATGCACATGTGGATCAATCAGGCCGGGCAGCAAATGCAGCCCCTTGCACTCCACGCTTTGCGTCGCTTCCGCCTGGGTCAGGTCACCAATGGCAGCGATGCGCCCGGCGCGGATGCCGATATCGGCGCGCACCACGCCCCAGGGCATCACACATTCTCCGCCCTTCAGGGCAAGGTCGAAACGTGCCATGGCTGCATCCTCCGCATATGGTGACACTTCATCGCATTAACCGGATGGGGTGAAAAGATCAGCGGCCCAATTCAGGCCGCCGCCCCATCCACCCCGCTGCCTGTTCATAAGCCTGCGCGATGCGGAGCAGCATGGGCTCCCCAAAATTCCGCCCGATCAATTGCAGCCCCAAGGGCAGGCCGGAAGCGCCAAAGCCGCAAGGCAGCGCCAGCGCCGGATGGCCCGAGGCGTTGAAGGGGCCGGTGATGGGGTGGGATTTGCGGAACGGCCCTTCATCCACATCCACCACACGCGGCGCAGCGGTTGGGTTCCCCGCGCATAGAATCGCATCACAGCCGGCCAGCACCGCATCTACCTCAGCCGTGATGATCCGCCGCAGGCGCTGCGCCTGCACATATTCGCCGCCGGTGACGAAGGCGCCCATCATGAGGCGTTCGCGCGTGACGCGCCCATAATCCTGCGGGCGGGTGCGCAGCCACTCACCATGAATGGCGAAACCTTCCGCGAGTAGGATGGTCTGAATACAGGCATCCATGCGTTGCTTGCTGGGCAGCACCACATCAACAATCTTGGCCCCCAGCGCGCGCCATTGCTCGGCGGCCGCATCCACCGCGGCCATGACTTCCGCATCCACACCCGCTTCAATATCGTAAGCACGCGCGCGCCCGATCGTGAGGCCCGCAACACCCTTGCGCAGATCGGCGCTGTAATCCGGCACGGCTTCCCGCGCCGAGCCAGGATCGCCCGGATCATGCCCGGCCAGCACCTGCATCGCCAAAGCGCAATCTTCCACCGAGCGCGTCAGCGGCCCCGCATGATCCAGCGTGAAGGAAAGCGGCACCACGCCGCGCCGGCTGATGACGCCGTAAGTGGCCTTCATCCCAACCACGCCACAAAAAGTGGCGGGCAGGCGGATCGAACCACCCGTATCGCTGCCCATGGCAAGCCCGACCATGCCAGAGGCCACGGCAACGCCGGAACCGCTGCTCGACCCGCCGGCGAAATGCGCGGTGTTCCAGGGGTTCTTCGCATTGGGAAAGGGCAGCGCATCAGTGGGCCCACCGCGGGCGAATTCATGCGTCGAAAGCTTACCGAGCAGCACCATGCCGGCCGCTTCCAGCTTGGCGGTGGTCGCAGCGTCTTCGCGCGCCACATTGTCAATCAGCAGCTTGGAATGCGCTGTGGTGCGCACCCCGGCCACATCATAAATATCCTTGAGCGCATAGGGGATGCCATGCAAAGGCCCGCGCCTTCTGCCGGCCTTGATCTCAGCCTCGGCCAAGGCTGCCGCGCGCCGCGCGCGATCAGCCGTGATGGTGATGAAGGCATTGAGCTTCGGATCAAGCGCTGCAATACGCGCCAGCGCTGCTTCCGTCAGCGCGACCGGTGAAAGCGTTCCGGCGGCAATGCCGGCCGACGCTTCCGCAAGGGAGGGTATCGGCCCGCTCATCTTGGCCCTGCCGGCTGGGTCAGCGCGAAGGCGGGTTCGGTTGCCAGTGGTATGGGTTCATTCAGCAGCTTCCGCATCTCCAACCAGGCGCGAAAGCCTTCCATCATCACGGCACGCCGTTCCGGTGGCACAACCACACCGGCGCGCGCCAGCGCCATATCGAATTCGGCTTCGGGATCGGGTTCGGGCATGGGGCTCTCTACAGATAGGCTTGGAAGCGCTGAAGCGTCCCCTGCCCCACCCCAAGCGTCAAGCATGAAAAAGGGCGCCGGCTTGCAACCAGCGCCCCTTCCAAATCCCTGGAACCCAACCTCAGGCGAGGTCGAAGCGATCCAGCATCATCACCTTGTTCCAGGCCGCGACGAAATCCTTCACGAATTTCGCCTGATTATCGTCCTGCGCATAGACTTCCGACAAGGCGCGCAATTCACTGTTGGAACCGAACACCAAGTCCACCCGCGTCGCGGTCCATTTCACATTGCCGGTGGCGCGGTCACGACCTTCGAAGATATCGGCCGAGTCAGACACGGCCTTCCAGGCCGTGCCCATATCCAGCACATTGACGAAGAAATCATTCGTCAATTGGCCCGGACGCTTGGTGAAGACGCCATGCTGCGCCTGACCAACATTGGCATTCAGCGCGCGCATGCCGCCCACCAGCACGGTCATTTCCGGCGCAGTCAGCGTCAGCAGCTGCGCCTTATCCACCAATTGCTCTTCCGCCTTCACCGTATAGGCAAGCTTACGGTAATTGCGGAAACCATCGGCCTCCGGCTCAAGCACCGAGAAGCTATCCGCATCCGTCTGCGCGGCAGTGGCATCCGTACGGCCCGGCGTGAAGGGCACCGTCACCGCATGGCCGGCCGCCTTCGCCGCCGCTTCCACCGCAGCGCAGCCACCGAGCACGATCAGATCGGCGAGCGAAATCTGCTTGCCATCCTTCGCCGCGCCATTGAACGCCTTTTGCACGCCTTCCAGCGCGGCCAGCACCTTCGCAAGCTGCCCCGGCTGATTGGCTTCCCAATCCTTCTGCGGCGCCAAGCGAATGCGCGCACCATTGGCGCCACCGCGACGATCGGAACCACGGAAGGTGGAAGCGGAAGCCCAGGCGGTTGCGACCAATTCGGAAATGGAAAGACCTGTCGCCAGGATTTGCACCTTCAGCGCCGCGATATCGGCGGCATCCACAAGCTTATGCGTGACCGGCGGCACGGGGTCCTGCCAGATCAGATCTTCCTTCGGGACGTCCGGGCCAAGATAGCGCACCTTCGGCCCCATATCGCGATGCGTCAGCTTGAACCAGGCACGCGCGAAGGCATCGGCGAGCTTATCTGGGTTCTTCAGGAAGCTATGCGAGATTGGCCCATAAATCGGGTCAAGCTTCATCGCCATATCCGCCGTGGTCATGATCGGCGCATGGCGCTTCTTGGGATCATGCGCATCCGGCACGGCATCAGCCAGCGCCCCATTGGCGGGGATCCATTGATGCGCCCCAGCCGGGCTTTTCGTCAGCACCCAATCATGGTTCAGCAGGTTCTCAAAATAGTTATTGTCCCACTTGGTTGGGTTGGTGGTCCAAGCACCTTCAATGCCGCTTGTAATCGCATCGCCACCCATGCCGGTGCCGAAGCTGTTCTTCCAGCCAAAGCCCATCTGTTCCAGCGGCGCGGCTTCCGGTTCCGGGCCAACATGGCTCGCGGGGCCGGCGCCATGGCATTTGCCGAAGGTATGGCCACCGGCCACCAGGGCCACGGTTTCTTCGTCATTCATCGCCATGCGGGCGAAGGTTTCGCGAATGTCGCGGCCAGAGGCGATCGGGTCCGGCTTGCCATTCGGGCCTTCCGGGTTGACGTAAATCAGGCCCATCTGCACCGCAGCCAGCGGGTTTTCCAGAATGCGGTCGCCGGTATAGCGCTTGTCATCCAGCCAGGTTTCTTCGGTGCCCCAATAGATATCCTGTTCCGGTTCCCAGATATCCACGCGCCCTCCGCCAAAGCCAAATGGCTTCAGGCCCATGGATTCGATGGCGCAATTGCCGGCCAGGATGAACAGATCGGCCCAGGAAATCTTGTTGCCGTATTTCTGCTTCACCGGCCACAGCAGGCGGCGCGCCTTGTCCAGATTGCCGTTATCAGGCCAAGAATTTTCCGGTGCGAAGCGATGCGCGCCGGTGGAGGCACCACCCCGGCCATCGGCGGTGCGATAAGTGCCGGCAGCATGCCAGGCCATGCGCACAAAGAAGGGCCCATAATGCCCGTAATCCGCCGGCCACCAGGGCTGCGACACGGTCATCAGCGCAAAAATATCATTCTTCAGCGCTTGCAGGTCGAGCTTCTTGAACGCCTCGGCATAGCTGAAGCCGGCATCCATCGGGTTGGATTTGGCGGATTGCTGGCTCAAGATGCGCAGGTTCAACTGATTGGGCCACCAATCATTATTGGCGCGTGTGGTGAAGCGCGCCGCGGTGGGCTTGCCATGCATCACCGGGCATTTGCCCATGCTTTGGTTCGTGTCCATCTCTCTCTCCGCTACTGGCTATGGTTCGGGCCAAAGCCCGTCCCTTTGATATGGCGCCTGAGGCGGACCTTCACAGACCCCTCTGGCACTCTGCCGGAGTGACTAGGCCAGCCCCGGCAAGCTGTCCAACTCATAATTTTGAAGTTTTTAATTCACGGGGTGGATGATCCATCAGGTCAGGGTCTGGCCGCCATCCACCACCAGCGTCTGCCCCGTGATCCAGCCGGCCAAGGGCGAGGCCAGGAACAGCGCCGCATTGGCCACTTCTTCCGGCGTGCCGTAGCGCCCGAAGGGGATGCTGGCCAGGATGCGCCCATAAAGCGTGGGGTCGGTCGTTTTGCGTTCTTCCCACATGCCGCCCGGGAATTCGATGGAACCGGGCGCGATGGCGTTCACCCGAATCCCATCTTTGGCGAGGCCCGCCGCCTGGGATGCCGTGTAATTGATCACCAGCGCCTTCACCGCCGCATAGGCCGGCGTGCGCACCGAAGGCCCAAGGCCGGAGATGGAGGTGGTATTCACAATGCACCCCTTGGCCGCCTTCAGGAATGGGAGTGCCGCGCGGGAGGCACGGACCGTCGCCATCACATCCACATCCAGGCTTTTCTGCCAGCCTTCTTCCGTATCGGCCATGCCAAAGCCCGAGGCGTTATTCACCAACACATCCACCCCGCCCAGCGCCGCCGCAGCAGCCGCCACCCAGGCTTCAATCTGCGCCTGATTGGCGAGGTCCGCTGGCATGGCGTGGGCCGGCACACCATGGGCGGCAATCTCGGCGCGCGTTGCCTC
>JADCFR010000059.1 GCA_020249415.1 Roseomonas sp.
AATGCACTGATCGGTGCAGGGATCGGCGCGCTGATTGGGCTTGCTGCGGGCATGGCGGTGGCGGAACGCAATCTAGGCTTTGAAAGACGCGAAGCCAGTGCTTCCCAGCGCATCCAATCGGCGCAGGAAATCGCGAGCAATCTGAACAATGCCGCCGCCGCTTCCGAACAGGTAGCGAAGCAGAATCAGCAGCGCCTGGCGCGGTTGGATCAGCAATATCGCGCGGGCCAGATCACGGCGGCGCAATACCGGTCGCAGACCGAAACCATGCGCCAGGATGCCGAATTGATGCGCAAGACCGCCGGCGAAGCGCGTGATGCGCGTCAGCGTCTGGTGGCGAGCGCACGCGACGTACCGCAATTGATGAATGAGGAAGCGAAGATTGATCAGGCGCAGCGCCGGCTGGAAGCGGCAGCGGCGGATCTGGAATCGGCGCTCCGCCGCGTACCTACGGGTTGATCCGCCATGACACTGAAAACCTTTGGCGCCATCGCGCCGCTGCTGATCCTTGCCGGTTGCGCTGGTGCCGGCGCTGGTCCCGCTGCCGAACGCGGCTTTTTCACCGGCATTGCTGCCGCTGCGACTGGTGAGGATGTGCGCGGCGCGCAGCGGCTGGAAAGTGCCGCCCTGCTGCAGGAACGCGCCGCCTTTATGGCGGCTGAGCGCAATGCCGCAGCGCAGGCCGAAGCGGCGCGAACCGGTGCCGCGGTGCGCAATGCCGAAGCACGGCTTGCGGCGCAGCAGCGCAGCCTTGCCGAGCAGCGCGCAACGCTTGAGAGGCTCCGCGCTGAGCGCGCGCAAAACCCAGCAGCGACGGCGGAAGCTCAGCGTCTGCAATCGGAATTGGAGGCGCAGGAACGTGACATCCGTGCCGCTGCGGAGCGGTCCGGTGGGCCATCGACGGATCAGGTGCAGCGCATCGAACGCAGGGCGGGTGAATTGGATGCGGCCTTGCAGCGTTTTGGCCGGCTTTGAGTGACGCTAAGCTTATTCGTCCAACGATTCCGGCAAATAGCCCGTGCGCAGCACATGCGGCCAAGCGGCATTGGCGCCCACCGCTTCTGCCCGCCGCGCGGCGCTTTCCCAGTCATAGACAAGGGAAACCAGCTCCGCCATCGGCTTGGCATCTTCCGCCATATGGATGATGGCGTAGCGCGCATGGGGTGATCGTGCCTCAGCCCGATGCGGATGATCGCCGCGCGTCACCCGAAATCCGGGCAGGCCAAGGCTTCCGGGGTTGACCACAAGCGGGCCATCGCCCGGCATATGGATGACACTCGCCTGATGGCTATGGCCGCAGAGCACGACGCGCGCTGCCATGCCATCCTCACCCAGCCTGTCGCGAATGGCGGAAAGCGGCGATGGCACCAGAATGCCATGGCGTGGGTCCTCCAACAGGTTGCGTACATCCGATGAAGGCGTGCCATGGCAGGCAAGTATACCGGGCGCTGGCATCAGGCGCTCAGGCAATTCATAGAGCCAGGCGCGCTGATCGGCGGTGGTTTCCTGAAAGGCATAGCCATCCTGGCCCTTCAGCCCCTCGGCCACGCGATCCGTCAGCCAGCGATCATGATTGCCGCGGATGGTCGGGATATTCCGCTCCATCAGCAGGCGCGTGGTCTCACCAGGCCAACACATGCCGGAAGCGCAATCGCCCAGGCAGATGATATTGGTGATGCCGCGCCGGGCGATATCATCCAAAGCCGCTTCAAGTGCCGCGACATTGCCATGGATGTCGGAGATGACCGCAAGACGCATGGGGTGAGTTCCTATGGTTGATGGCGAAGCATGCCACGGGCCGACAAGGGGTTGAAGGGTTCAACCTTGTCCGTTGTGCTTCCGCGCCCCAGACAGGGTCTCAGCTTCTGTCTGATAGCATTTTTGTCTGATAGCTTTTTCTGATAGCATTTTTTGATAGCATTTTCTGAGCCGCCAAACCTGTCGGCATGGCTTGAAAATGCTCAGCCCACCAACCGCCGCACCGCCGCGACCCATTCCGGCGCATCCCAGGCGGCTTCGCCTTCCAGCCGCGCCACTTCCCGCCCGGCGCGGTCAATAATCACCGTGGTCGGCAGGCCCCGCGCCCCCAAGGCCCGCGCCGCCGCGCCGCGCGGATCGAGCCAGATGGCGAGTTCCTTCAGCCCGAGCCGCTGATAAAAGGGCTCCACCTGCGCCCGCCCGCCGCGATCGGAAGACAGCGCCAGCACGGTGATGCCCTCCGCCCGCAGCATGGCCTGCAAGCGGTCCAGCGCGGGCATTTCCGCCACACAAGGCGGGCACCAGGTGGCCCAAAGATTGACCACCAGCCCCTGCCCGGCAAAAGCGGTCAGCCCCGTCTCCTTGCCATCCGCATCGGTAAAGGTAATCGCCGCCGCCGGCGCCGGGCTGGCAGCCTCGCGCAATTTCTCGAGCCCCTTCGCCGCCCACCCTTGCCGCGATGCGCCGGGCGCGAGTAGGGTCGCGCCAATCAAGGCCGGGGCGCCGAACAGCACGGCACGGCGTTTCAGAACCAGCACGAAAGATACTCCCTCCGCATGAGCAGCAGCGCCAATCAGCAATGGGGCGGACGTTTCGCCGAAGGCCCCTCGGCCATCATGGCCGCCATCAATGCCTCGATCGGGTTTGACCGCAAGATGTGGCGCCAGGATATCCAAGGCAGCTTGGCCCATGCCGCCATGCTGGGCCATGTAGGGATCATCAGCCCGGAAGACGAGGCCGCCATCCGGGACGGCCTCGCAAAAATCGCGGCGCGCATCGAAGCGGACGATTTCCCCTTTGATGACGCGCTTGAGGATATTCACATGAATATCGAAGCGCGGCTGACGGAGATTATCGGGGAAGCCGGCAAGCGCCTGCATACGGGGCGGTCACGCAATGACC
>JADCFR010000006.1 GCA_020249415.1 Roseomonas sp.
AAGCGATCACTCGCACCATCATAGTCCGCGAGCACCACGCGCGGTTCCATGGAAACCGGCGCCAGGCGCTGGTTCACCAAGTTAAGGGATACGACATGTGCGGCCGTGGCGAAGGCGGCTTCGACCGCGGCCTGATCGCCATAACGGGTTTCGGCGACGATGTTATTGCCCGCTGCCGGCCAAAGCTGCGGCGCGCCGGGGGCGATGGCGTCCCGCAGCGCGGTCACGGCGGGCAATTCCTCATACTCCACCATGATGGCTTCGGCCGCGTCCCGCGCTGCCGCGGCGCTTTCGGCGATGATGGCGGCGACGGGTTCGCCCACAAACCGCACCAGCCCATGCGCCAGAATCGGGCGCGGCGGCGCGGCCAAATCTGACCCATCCGGGCGCTTGAAGGGCAAAGCAACACCAAGCGATTTCAGCCCCGCCGCCGCCACATCTTCCCCGGTCAGGATTGCGACCACACCCGGCATGGCGCGTGCGGCGCTGGTATCAATGGAAGCAATGCGCGCATGCGCATGGGGGGAGCGCAAAAACACCAAATGCGCCTGGCCCGGTAACGCCTCGTCATTGGTGAAGCGGCCGGCACCGGCCAGAAGCGGCCCATCTTCCAGCCGCCGCACCGCCTGGCCACTGCCGAAGCGGCCCACCGTGTCGTTCATGCCATCCATGGCCCTGCACCCATTCATTCCGGCGGGCGGATTTGCCCCTGCCTTTTCAGGGCTTCATCTGCGACGGAAAGCCCCGCGCATCAAGCCTCCCGCACGCGCAGCAGGATGAAGATGATGCAGCAGATCAGCACCGCGACCACAAAGGTCATCAGCGCCGCGCCAATCCCGCCAATGCTGGCCGCGACACCGGACGCCGCCTGCATGATGGCGGCACCACCGAAAAAGGCGACATTCATGGCCGAAAGCGCGCGGCCCACGCGTTCCGGCGGCGTTGCGGCGCGCACCAGGGCAAAGCAGATCACCTGCGCCGAAATCAACAGGCCAAACAGCGCCAGCAGCACCGCATCGGCGGCCACCGGCCAGGAAAGCGCGCCGCCCAGCACCATCAGCGCGATACAAGCCACCGCACCAATATGCCCACCCACCAGAATGCCGCCGCGATGTCGCTGATACCGCCGTTCCAGAATACCCGCCAGCAATGGCCCGATGATGAGCGCCACGGTGCAGAGCAGCAGCACATGCCCTGCTTCTACGCGCGACAGCCCGCGTTCTTCCATCAGCCAGGGCCCGCCCCAAAGGCCGCGCACACCAAGCACCACGGCGAAGGATGTCCAGGCCATGACAATCGGCGCGCGCAATTCGCGCGAAAAGCCAAGCCGGATCACATCGCGTGCATCATCCTTCAGGCTGCGCCGTGTTGCGGCATCGGGCGGCGTTTCGCGCACCACAAAAGCCACCGACAAGGCCGCAAAAATCGCGAGCCCCGCACAGGCGAGAAAACCCGCGCGCCAGCCGGAATATTCCACCAGAAAAGCCAAGGGGCTTGCGGAAATCACCATCCCCGTATTGCCCAAGGCCTGCACAATGCCGCCCCAAAGCCCGAAGCGTTGCGCCGGCATATTCTTGGCGGCATAGGTAATGGGGCACATCAGCATCCCCGAACAACCAATACCCAAGACCATTTGTGCCACCAGCATGGACCAGGCGCCATCGGCATAGGCACCCAGCACCGCGCCAATCGCGGCAATGGCAAGCAGGCAAAGCGCGGTAGGCTCCACGCCCCAACGATCCAAGGCAACCCCCACCGGCAGCATGGCCAGCGCGAAGGTTGCGGGAAAGGCACCGGTCAGCGCGGCCAGCCCATCAGCAGTGACACCCAAATCACGTTGCAGCACATCAGCCGCAATCGCCGGCAGGGTGCGCACCGCATTGGAAAACACATGCCCCATCGTCAAGGCGATGATGGAAAGGGCGATCAAATTCATGAAGTGCGCGCGGTCTTCAATTCCGGAACATCTTGCCCGGATTGAGAATCCCCTTAGGGTCAAGCGTTGTCTTCAAGGCGCGCATGACGGAGAGCGCGCCATCGCCGTGTTCCTGTTCCAGGAATTCGCGCTTGCCAAGGCCGATGCCATGCTCACCGGAACAGGTGCCACCCAGCGCCAGGCCCTGCGCGACGATCTCCCGGTCCAAGGCCCAGGCCTTTTCGAGCGCGGCCTGATCATTATCGGGAAACAGGATCAGGCAATGGAAATTGCCATCGCCGACATGGCCGACAATGCAGCTTGTATGCCCCGATGCCTTGGCGGTTTCCTTGGCCTTCACCACCGCTTCCGTCAGCCGCGAAATGGGCACGCAGACATCCGTGGTAATGCCGCGATGGCCGGGTTTTAGCGCAACCGCAGCCCAATAGGCATCATGCCGCGCCTTCCAAAGCCGATTGCGTGCCTCAGGATCGGTCGCATATTCAAAGCTGCTGGCGCCGAAATCGCGCGCCACGGCTTCCACCGCTTCCGCCTGTTCCACAACGGAGGCGGGTGAGCCATGGAATTCCAGAAACAGCGTCGTCGTCGCTTCAAAACCTTCCAGCTTGGAATAGCGGATGCAGGCTTCCATCTGATCCTCATCCAGCAATTCAATGCGCGACACGGGAATGCCGCTTTGCATCACAGTGCTGACTGTTTCCACGGCAGCCGCCAGACTTGGGAATTGGCACACCGCGGCACTGATCGCCTCAGGAATACCGTGCAGGCGCAGGCGAATTTTGGTGATGACGCCAAGCGTGCCTTCGGATCCGATGAAGAGCCGCGTCAGATCATAGCCATTGGCGGCCTTGCGCGTGCGCCCGCCGGTTTGAATGACGCGCCCATCCGCCAGCACCACTTCCAGCCCCAAAACATTTTCGCGAATGGTGCCGTAGCGCACCGCATTGGTGCCGGAAGCGCGCGTGGCGCACATGCCACCAATCGTGCAATGGCTGCCGGGATCAACCGGGAAGAACAGCCCCTCGGCGCGCAGAAAATCATTCAAGGCCTGGCGCGTCACACCGGGTTCAATAAGGCAATCCATATCTTCAGTGTTCAGTTCCAACACCGCCGTCATTTGCGAAAGATCGAGCGATATGCCGCCGCGCACCGGATTGACATGCCCTTCCAGCGATGTGCCGGCACCA
>JADCFR010000060.1 GCA_020249415.1 Roseomonas sp.
CGATGTTCTGGCCGCGCTGCGTCAGGCAGGTGATGAACTTGAAGATCGTATCGAAGGCATCAGTGAAGGAGTCGCGGCATGACCGTGTTGATGAGAGAGCCGCCCCGCCTGACCACTCGCCCCCGCCAGGGAGATGGCGAGGGTAGTGTCCAAGTTCATATGGATGAGGCGGTATCCGGCACGACAGCGAAGGTATTCGCCATTTATGGCAAGGGCGGCATTGGCAAGAGCACGACCTCCTCAAACCTTTCGGTGGCGTTCTCCAAAATCGGCAAGAAGGTGCTGCAAATTGGTTGCGATCCGAAGCATGATAGCACCTTCACGCTCACCAAGCGCCTGATCCCGACCGTCATTGATGTGTTGGAATCCGTGCAGTTTCACGCTGAGGAATTGCGCGCCGAGGATTTTGTCTTTGAAGGCTATAACGGTGTGATGTGCGTTGAAGCGGGTGGGCCGCCCGCCGGGACAGGGTGTGGTGGCTATGTGGTTGGGCAGACCGTAAAGCTGCTCAAGGAACACCATCTGCTTGATGATACGGATGTGGTGATCTTCGACGTATTGGGCGATGTGGTCTGCGGCGGTTTTGCCGCACCCTTGCTACATGCGGAGCGCGGCCTGGTGGTGGCCGCAAATGATTTCGATAGCATCTTCGCCATGAACCGCATCATCGCCGCCATTAAGGCGAAGTCGAAGAACTACCCCGTGCGGCTTGGTGGCGTGATTTGCAATCGCAGTGCCGGAACGGATCAGATTGACCGCTTCAACGCCGCAAGTGGCATGAAGACCCTGGCGCACTTCCCTGATCTTGATGTCATTCGCAGGTCTCGCCTGAAAAAGGCAACGTTGTTTGAAATGGAGGGCTCGCCGGAATTGGAAGCGGTGCAGGCGGAATATATCCGCCTCGCAGAATCGCTTTGGGCCGGTGCGGATGGCCTGGAAGCCGCGCCGCTCAAGGATCGTGAGATCTTCGATCTATTGGGGTTTGATTGATGCAGACCGCGACTTATCAGCGCCGTCGCAGCCAGATCGAAACCTATTTCGATCGCACGGCTGCGGATGCCTGGGCACGGCTGACGTCAGATGCGCCGGTCAGCGGCATTCGCGCGACGGTGCGTGCCGGGCGTGATGAGATGCGTCGGACACTTTTGGCCTGGCTGCCGGATGACCTGACCGGCAAGCGCCTTCTTGATGCCGGTTGCGGCACGGGCACTTTCGCCATTGAAGCGGCGCGGCGTGGAGCGCAGGTTTTGGCGATTGATGTATCGCCCTCCCTCATCAAAATTGCGCGTGAACGTAGCGAAGGCCAGGCGCCCGAGGGCAGCATCATCCACGAAGTGGGTGACATGCTGGATGGCCAATACGGGATTTTCGATCATGTCGTCGCCATGGATAGCCTGATCCATTATCACCCGGATGACATGGTGCGGAGCTTGGCGAGCCTCGCGCCCCGCATCCGCCGTTCCATGCTGATGACCTTTGCGCCGAAGACACCATTGCTTGCGGCAATGCATTTTGTTGGACGCGCTTTCCCGCGCGGTGATCGTGCACCAGCGATTGAACCGGTGGCAGAGCGTAGCCTGAAGGCCCGCATCACCGGCGAAAGACATCTCATGTCCTGGGATCTCGGCCAGGATCGGCGGATTTCGCGCGGCTTTTATACCTCTCATGCGCTGGAGTTAGTCCGGAAATGAGCGAGGTGAATGACCGCTTGGCACGACTTTGGACAGGGATCAGCGTGAATGTGCTGCCCTTCGCCGAGGCCAGCAGCGGTCCTTTACCGATCAAGCGCCTATTGCGGCTTTCGCTGTTTCAGATTTCCTGCGGCATGACCGCCGTGCTGATGGTTGGCACGCTCAACCGCGTCATGATTGTAGAAATGGGTGTAGCTGCCAGCCTGGTGGCCATCATGGTGGCGCTGCCGCTACTATTTGCGCCGTTGCGTGCCTTGATTGGATTTCGTTCGGATTCGCATCGTTCGGTGCTTGGGTGGCGCCGGGTGCCCTATCTCTGGCTCGGCAGCATCATCCAATTCGGTGGGCTCGCGATGATGCCCTTCGCCTTGATCATCTTGTCGGGCGATACTTGGGCACCGCATTGGGTCGCGCAGCTTGCGGCGGGGCTCGCCTTTCTGATGGTTGGCGCCGGCATGCATACAGTGCAGACCGTGGGTCTTGCCTTGGCGACTGATATTGTCCCGCGTGAAGCGCAGCCAAATGTCGTCACGCTCCTTTCGCTCATGCAACTGATTGGCATGGTGATTTCCGCCATTGCCTTTGGGGCTTTCCTTGCAGATTTTTCTCAGATCAAACTGATCCAGCTTGTGCAAGGCATGGCTGCCGCGACGCTGATGATCAATCTGATTGCTGCCTGGAAGCAGGAACCAAGGCGGCCGGAATTGACGGTTGGTCGCGCCCCCGGTGACCCGGGCTTCCGTGAGAGTCTCAAGCTGTTGCGCAAGGCGGGACCATGGGATCGGCGTTTGCTGGCGGCGGCGCTGGGTACGGCCGCCTTCGGCATGCAGGACGTCTTGCTGGAACCCTATGGCGGGCAAATCCTGTCGCTAAGTGTGGGCGCCACAACCGCCTTGACCGCGCTTTTCGCGAGTGGTGCGGTACTGGGCTTTTTGCGCGCCGCACCCTTGCTTGGCCGCGGCATGCATGCACAACGCGTAGCCAGCGCCGGTGCCATTGTTGGTATCTCTGGCTTTGTGATGGTGATCTTTGCCTCGCCGCTGGAATCAACGCTTGTCTTCGCCGCAGGGACCGCCGCCATTGGCTTCGGCGCGGGCCTGTTTGCGCATGCGACATTGACGGGATGCATGCAGGCCGCGCCGGAAGGCCAGATTGGACTGACGCTTGGCGTTTGGGGCGCGGTGACGGCCACAGCCGGTGGCGCGGCCGTGGCTCTTGGCGGTGTCATCCGCGATGTCATTTCCTCGCTCGCGTCAGCCGGTGTTCTCGGTGCCGGGCTTGATGCACCAAGCACCGGCTATGTCGGTGTGTATATCGTTGAAATCGTACTGCTGTTTTTGATGCTTGCAGTGGTTGGCCCATTGCTGCGGGCCAATGATTCTGTTTCCTCACGCCCTCAACGTCATGCAAGCCAGCAGAATCTCGCCAGGCTGCATAACCAACATGGAGCATTGCCATGACAACACCCGCAACGCCGGTCTTTCTGGACGCGGCTGCTCTTTCTCTCTATCTTTTCTTCGCGTTCTTCGCTGGCCTGATTTACTACTTGACGCGCGAGAACAAGCGCGAAGGCTATCCGATGATCAATGAATTACCGGATCGTCCCGCCTTCGCCACCATGCATGGCTTTCCGGAAACGCCGCCACCCAAGGTGTTCAGACTGCATTACCCCGAGGGCGCGACCGTGGTGCAAGGCGTGCGGCCAGAACGTGATGTGAGCGCCCATCTGATTCCGGAATACCCCTATCCGGGTACAGCCTTTGTGCCGACGGGTGATGCCATGCGTGATGGTGTCGGCCCAGCCGCCTATGCGGATCGTGCCGATGAACCTGATCTGGCCTTTGACGATCATAAACCAAAGATCGTCCCGCTGCGCGCTGCGCCAGGTTGGCATATCGCACATGAAGACCCCGATCCGCGCGGGCAGCCGGTGATCACGCTTGATGGCGAAGTCGCCGGAACGACGGTTGATCTTTGGGTGGATCGTTCTGAATACATCCTGCGCTATCTGGAGGTTGAGGTATCCGGTGGTCGGCGCGTTCTGGTGCCCATGTTCCTTTGCACCTTCACCGATGACGGCACGGCGCGGGTGATCTCTGTCACCGCCGCGCAATTCGTTGCCGCGCCTGGCATTGCGCAGCCCGAGCAGATCACCTTGCTGGAGGAAGATCGCATCTCCGCCTATTTTGGTGGTGGCCATTTCTATGCGACGCCGGAACGCAGTGAGCCATGCCTGTGACCAAGCCAGCCCCCGCTCGCCTGACCGAACACGGGCTGGAACCAATACCGGGCCTTCCGGAAGCACTTCCGGCGGGTGAGGTTTTGCTGTGGCAGGGGGCGCCGGCTTGGACCGAAATCGCCCAGCGGGTTTTCCTGATCCGCTGGGTGATGGCTTATTTTCTCGTGCTGGCGACTTGGGATCTTCTGAACGCCGCGCTGCGGGACGGTTCAATGATCGCGGCTATTGGTTCAGCAGCCATTTTGCTGCTGGGGGGCAGTGTGGGCGTTGGCATTTTGGCGCTGCTGGCGAAGCTCACGGCAAAGACAAGCGTCTATTCCATCACGTCGCGCCGCTTGGTGCTGCGCGTTGGTGTCGCTCTGCCCATCACCATCAATATCCCCTTTGCAGCTATCGCTGGGGCGGATTTGCGCCATCGCAAAGATGGCCATGGCGACATCGTGATGGAATTGCTGCCTGGCCATCGGATTTCCTGGATTGCGCTTTGGCCGCATTGCGCCGGATGGAGCATCGGTCGGCCGAAGCCCATGCTGCGCGGCGTGCCGGATGCGGCGGCTGTGGCCAGGATTCTGGGAGAGGCGGCCGCCAGTACAGGTGGCGCTGCCATCAGCCGTGGTCAGAATACGTCGGAAGCCGAAATGCCGCGTGGCGCAACGGCGATGGCTTAGGGGAAGGAAGATGCAGGCCAAGGCAATAAACCCACGGAAGGATTATCTGGGCTTTGGTCTTGGGTTGGTATTGGCCGGCGTGCTGACATTTGTGATTTTCAGTGCGGGCGAGAAGCAACAGGCTCGGCATCTGCCACATGAGGCTATTTTTGCGCGCGATATCCTGTTCAGTGATCGCGTGGATGGCGGCATTTCCATTCGCGATGCGACCACAGGCCAGTTGATCGGCGAAATTCAACCCGGTGAGGGCGGCTTTGTGCGCGGCGCCCTGCGCGGTTTCACGCGAGATAGGCGCCTCGAGAATCCCGGCGCGGAGAGCCCCTTGAGGCTCGCAGCGCTGCAGGGTGGCGCCATTATTCTTGAAGACCCGGAAAGTGGTCGTTGGACGGATTTGCGCGCCTTTGGCGCGACGAATGTACAGAGCTTTGCAGAAATATTGTTCAAAAAAAATGAGGAAGGCAAATGACACAACAAAGCAACACGCGGCGAGGCAGGCGCTTCGATGTGCCCTGTACCGTCGACATCGAACGCAGCTTCGACAGCTTTCATGCCTATGCCGTGCCGGAGGATGTGGTGTTGCGGCCAGGCGATCAGGTGATTGTCCATGGCGCGCCAAGCCAGGTGGCCTTTGGTGAAAAGGTCAGCTTCGAGACCTCGGCCACCATCATCCGTGCCGGGTTCTTTTTGCGGCATTGGACCCAGTTTCGTTCAATCCTTGAATTGACCGAACTTTATCATGTGGGCTTTGAGCCGAAGGAGGCCGCATGAACGCCGTGACCCACGCCATGCGCGATAAGCTCTCGCGTGAGACGACTGAACTCGCGCTGACCGAAACGGCCCTGTCGCCGCGTTTTTATACGACCGATTTTGCCGCGATGGACTCAATCAATGTTGAACCGGTGAGGGCCGAATGGGACCGGCTGATGGAGGAATTCCATCGTGATCCGAACAAGGGCCATTTCATCCGTGATGAGCGTTTCGATGCATTTCGGCTGGAGGACTTGCCAGAGGGGTTGCAGACAGAGCTCGTGGATTTCCTGGTGAGCAGCGTGACCGCGGAGTTTTCCGGCTGCGTCCTTTACGCCGAAATCAAGAAGCGCGTGAAAAATCCCGATATGCGTGAATTGTTTTCGGTCATGGCGCGCGATGAGAGCCGCCATGCGGGCTTCATCAATGATGCGCTGAAGGATCTTGGGATTGGCGTTGATCTGGGCTTTCTGACACGCGCCAAGA
>JADCFR010000061.1 GCA_020249415.1 Roseomonas sp.
CTGGTATCCATGGGCGCTGTGCCGCAAGCCTCGGCCACTGTGGGCACATCCGGCAGCGCCGCAAGCCGCGCGGGGCTCATCACCGCCAAGGGCCTTACCTGGCCTTGGCGGATCGGCCCCATGGCAGCGCCGGACTGGTTAAAGAACAGGTCCGTATCGCCCGCGAGCAAGGACGCCATGGCGCCCGGCTGGCCGCGATAGGGCACATGCAGCAGGTCAAGCCCGGCGGCGAGGGCGAATTGCACCCCAGCGAGGTGGGTGGAGGCGCCATTGCCGGTTGAGCCATAGGAAACCGCTTGGGGCCGCGCCCGCGCTGCCGCCAGCACCTGCGCGCAATTCTGGAATTGTGGCCGCTTATCGGTGCTGACGATCATGACATTGGGCACATCGCCGAGCAGCACCACGGGGGTGAAATCTCGCTGCACATCAAAGGGCAGGTTTTTGTAGAGCGCGGCATTGATCGCATGCGTCCCTGCCGTGCCGAAATAGAAGGTATAGCCATCGGGCCGTGACTTGGCGACGAAATCAGACCCGATATTGCCGCCAGCGCCGGTGCGATTATCCACCACGACAGGCTGGCCCAGCGCGCGGGAGAGCGGTTCCGCAAGGCGCCGCGCATAAATATCCGTGCCCGCCCCATTCGGGAATCCGCCCATCAGCGTAATGGGGCGATTGGGCCATTCGCCCTGGGCCAGGGCAGGCGAGGCGATCAGGCCGGCGACAAGCGCGGCAAGCAGGCGAAAGCGCATGGTGTGAAACTCCCAGGGATTGTTGGCGGGCAGTTTAACCCTCTAAGCTTCAGGAATGAACACCCCAAATGCAGCGCCGCGCATCGCGCGTGGCGGCAAATCCATCTATGGCGCGCCGCTTGGCATCTTGATGCTGGAAGCGCGCTTTCCCCGCATCCCCGGCGATATGGGCAATGGCGAGACCTGGCCCTTCCCCGTGCTGTTTCGCGTGGTGCCGGGGGCGACGCCCGAGAAGGTCGTGCTGCTGGGTGCCAAGGGGCTATTGCCGGATTTCATCGCCGCCGCGCAGGAATTGGTGCATCTGGGCGCCGAGGCCATCACCACCAATTGCGGCTTCCTGTCCCTGTTCCAACGCGAATTGGCCGAAGCGGTGCAGGTGCCGGTCGCGACATCATCCCTGATGCAGGTGCCCTGGGTGCAGGCGACGCTGCCCCCTGGCAAGCGGGTTGGCGTGATTACCGTCAGCAAGCAATCGCTGACCCCGGCGCATTTGGATGCCGCCGGTGTTGCGCGCGATATCCCGTGTGTTGGCACGGAAGGCGGGCGGGAGTTTTTCCGTGTGCTGATCCGCGCTGATCAGCAGGATATGGATATTGATCTCGCGACCCAGGATATTCTGGAGGCGGGCCGCGAATTGGTCACACGCCACCCCGATGTCGGCGCGATTGTGCTGGAATGCACCAATATGCCGCCCTATGCGGCGGCGCTGCGTGATGCGCTTGGCCTGCCGGTCTATGATATCTATTCCATGATCAGCTGGTTCCATGCCGGGCTCAGGCCGCGGCGCTTTGGCTGAAGCACCATTGCGCTATTGGCGAGCGCTCATTACCGCCCGCCAAATAGCGACATGAGGAATTGTGGCGCCTGATTGGCGATGGAAAGTGTCTGGCTGCCAAGCTGCTGGCGAATTTGCAAAGCCTGAAGCCGTACCGATTCGCGGGCCAGATCAGCATCAATCAAGGCGCCGAGCCCGCCTTCCATGGCATCGACCTTATTGCTGTTATAGCCGATCTGCGCATCAATATAGCGCGCATCGGACCCAAGCCGGTTCATCGCATTATTGATGGCTGTGTTCACAACATGAAAATCGCCGGTCGGGTCCGCAAGTGCTGCGCGGGCGGAAGCCGCATCCGCAAAGGGGCCGGCCGCCACCATGAAGTTCACATTCGGGCCGAGCGCTGCCAGCGTATAAAGATTGGCGGTGTCGGCGGATTCGCTTCTTAACGTCACGATATCATCGGTGGGCGAAGTACCAGTCAGCAGATTGCGGCCAAAATAGCTGGCATCGGCCAGAAAATTTCCCACCTGCGTGCGCAGTTGATCGTATTGCTGATTGTATTGATCGCGCGCGGCATCTCCGGTCGTTCCATCGCCGAGTCGGGTAAGGACACTGCGGATTTCGATCATGGTTTTCGAGACCTGATCAAGCGCCGTCAGCGAAACATCCACAAGCCCACGCAAGCCGCCCAATTGCTCATTGACGGTGGCGAGGGTAGCGGTATCGGCCCTGACGGTTTGCGCAACCGCGAAGGCGCCGCCATCATCCTTGGCATCGGCGACGCGGTAGCCAGTGGAGATGCGCTTTTGCACTTCACCCAAGGCATCATTTGTGCGGTTGAGAGACTGCAGCGCCAACATGGCGCCGAGATTGGTATTGACGGAAGAAAGGCTCATGGGATTTTTTCCTTCAGCAAGGACCAATTTTTGATCCTGTTTCACTTTGCGAGGAAAAGTATAAAATTTGGTGAATTATTGGATGTTATTTCAGAGGGCCGCATATATTTTGAATTTTTCTTGATTTTTTGACCCATGACTTCCCGTGCATTTCAGCATCGGCATTGCATGGCTAAGAAGGAAGCGCTCGCAAAAGCCGATGGCAGCGTGATCCATTTTGGATCGGGCGCTGCCATCATGGCCTTGGCGAGACCTTCCCCTTGGAGTGAAATCAACCTTGAGATTGGTTTTGGATCATCGCCCAAAAAGTGACAGCAGGGCTTGCGGCGCCTGGTTGGTGATGGACAGGGTCTGGGTGCCGAGCTGTTGGCGGATTTGCAACGCCTGAAGCTTCGCCGCTTCCTTGGCGATATCCGCATCAATCAATGTGCCGAGCCCACCTTCAACGGCATCAAGCTTGTCACGATTATAGCTGACTTGCGCGTCAATATAGCGTGCATCCGAGCCAAGCCGGTTCAGCGCATCATTGATGGCCTTATTGATTGAGGTCCAATCGCCAGTGATGGCAGATTGCGCGCCAGCGGCGTCAGTCGGTGCCGTGGTTACCAAAAGATCACCGACGCCGTCAAAGGCCGTAATGGTCAGCGTGGTTCCCGTTTCATTGCGGATGGCGACGATATCGCCACCGCCCGCGGTCGCCACAGTGGAAAGCAGATTGCGGCCATTGTAAGTGGCATCTTCGATGAATAGTTCGACCTGGGTGCGCAATTGTCCGTATTGCTGTTCATATTGATTGCGCTGTTCATCATTGATGGTGCCATCGGCAAGGCGTGTCAGTACCGTCCGCAGCTCCACCATGGTCTTGGAGACCTGCCCGAGCCCTTGCAAGGTAACATCAATCACGCCTTTGAGACCGCCCAATTGCTCATTGGCGGTCGTCAATCCGGCGATATCGCCGCGGACGGATTGCGCAACAGCAAAAGCGCCGCCATCATCCTTGGCATCGGAGACACGATAACCAGTGGAGACGCGCTTTTGGACGACGCCGAGCGCATCATTGGTCCGGTTCAGGGACTGAAGCGCGGTCATCGCCGCCAGATTGGTGTTCACCGAATTCAGATTCATGGGATTTTCCCTTCGCTGCGCCCGATTTTCGGGACACCACCAATTTCTCAGAGGGAAATGAAAAAGCGGTTAAATAAACCATTGAAAAACAGTGTTTTTTATTGAAATTAGGTAA
>JADCFR010000062.1 GCA_020249415.1 Roseomonas sp.
ATCAGGGAACGCATATCGGTCGCGGGAATATTCCGGTTAATTACCAGCACCTGCGGAATGCGGCCCAAATGCGCCACAGGCGCAAAATCTGCAATCGGATCAAAGGGCATCCGCGCCACCAGGCTAGGTGCGATCACATGTGCGTTGGAATGAATCATGATGGTGTAGCCATCCGCTGCGGATTTGGCCGCCGCTTCAGAACCAATCAGCCCCGCAGCACCGCCGGCACGGTTTTCGATCACGATATTCTGCCCGAGCATCTGCGCAGCCGCATCTGACACCAGCCGCGCCACCACATCAGTGGCACCCCCTGGCGCGAAGGGCACAATGACGCGCATCGGCCGATCCGGCCGCCAGGATCCCTGGGCGCGGGCCGAAGCCAGGGCAGGTGTGGAGAGCGCAAGCGCCAAGGCGGCGCGACGGTTAAGCTGCATGAAATGGCGTCCTTCCCAGATGGAATGCTTCCCTTGAGAGGGGCTTATACAGATTTTCAGCCCTGGTGCCATGGATCATCCGCCAGGGGCGGGTTAAGCGTCATCACAGGAAGGATGGCTCCCATGAAAACCGCTGCCGAAGCCCTGATTGAATTCCTCGCTGCCCAGGGCATTGACCGAGCCTTTTGCGTACCCGGCGAAAGCTATATCGCGCTGCTCGATGCGCTGCATGCCCATCCGCGCATGGACCTTGTCACCTGCCGCAGTGAAGGCGGCGCCGGCTTCATGGCGGTGGCCGATGGCAAAATGACCGGCAAGCCCGGCGTGGTGCTGGTCTCACGCGGGCCCGGTGCCTGCAATGCCTCCATCGCGCTGCATACGGCGGAACAGGATGCGGTGCCGATGATCCTGCTGATCGGACAGGTGGAAAAGCGCGATTTGCGCCGCAATGCCTTCCAGGAAATTGACTATGTCCGCATGTTTGGCGGCATCGCGAAATGGGTAGGCGAGGCAACCAGTGCGGATCAGGTGCCGGAATTGATCGCGCGCGCCTATGCCATGGCGATGCAGGGCGTGCCGGGACCGGTGGTGCTCAGCCTGCCGGAAGATGTGCTGGCCGAACCCTGCGCTGCCGCCATCCCGCTCGCCACCATCGCCGCCCCCGCGCAACCCGCGCCCGCTGATGTCGCGCGGCTTGCGGCCATGCTGCGCGGCGCGGCGCGCCCGATCATCCTGGCCGGCCATGCGATTGACACGCCAGGCGGGCGCGAGGCGCTGCTGAGCTTCGCGGAGGCCTGGCAGACCCCCGTTGCGGTTTCCTTCCGCCGACAGGATCTTTTCCCGAATAACCACGCGCTTTACGCGGGTGATCTTGGCCTGAGGAACCCTGATGCGCAGCGCGCCGCTTTCGCCGAGGCTGATCTGGTGGTGGCACTCGGCACGCGCCTGACAGATATCACCACGCAGGGCTGGGCTTGGCCCGCGCCGGGTCAGCGCCTTGCGCATATCTGCGCGGAGCCGCGCTTCCTCGGTTGGCATTTTCCGGCAGAGCTCGCGGTGGCCGCTGATGCGCGCGCGGTGCTGGCAGCGCTTGGTGCGGAAAAGCCGGGCGCCCCCGCTGCGCGCGCCGCCTGGGCCAAAAAGCTGCGTGATCTGCAAACCGCCGACAGCCAGGTTGCGCCGACCACGCATAATGATGGCGTCGCCTTCGCGCGCATCGCGAAGCTGATTGGCGAAATCGCCGCACCGGATGCGATGATCGCGCTGGATGCCGGCACTTTCGGCGCGCCCTTCTATCGCAAAATCGCCTGGGTTTCGCCACGTCGGCTACTGGCGCCGGTTTCAGGCGCCATGGGTTTTGGCGTGCCGGCGGGCGTGGCAGCGGCGCTGCGCCATCCTGATCGGCAGGTGATTGCACTGGTCGGTGATGGCGGTGCCTTGATGACAGGCGGGGAATTCGCGGTGGCGGTGGCGCGTGGCGTGCCGCTCAAGATGATCCTATCGGATAATGGGTCTTATGCGTCCATCCGCATCCATCAGGAACGCGCCCATCCGGGGCGCGTGAGTGGCACCAGCCTGGAAAATCCGGATTTCGCCGCCTGGTGCGCGGCGTTTCGTGTGCCGGTGACGCGCATTGAAACGGATGCGGATATGCCGAAGCTGGCTGAAGCGCTCGCGGCCCCCGGCCCGGCGGCGATCCATGTGCGCACCTCCTTGCAGGCGGTGCTGCCAAAATAAGTCAAAGCGCTGGGCGTGATCCGGTTCGCTGGATCACGCGCCAAAGATTGTTGGAAAACCTTACAGCTTTTCGACCTGGCCGTATTCCAGATCCACCGGGGTCGAACGGCCGAAGATGGAAACGCTCACCTTCAGACGGCCCTTTTCCTCATCCACTTCTTCGACCACACCATTGAAGGAGGTGAAGGGGCCATCAGCCACGCGCACCTGCTCACCAACCTCATACACCACGGCAGGCCGGCGCGGCTTGTCAACACCTTCCTGCATCTGCTTCAGCAAACGCTCAGCCTCGGATGCCGGCACCGGCTGGGGCTTGTTGCGCGCACCAAGAAAGCCGGTGACCTTGGGCGTGTCTTTCACCAAATGCCAGGCGTCATCCGTCATTTCCATCTTCACCAGCACATAGCCAGGGAAGAATTTGCGGTCCGTATCAACCTTTTGGCCGCGCCGCACCTCAACCACCTGCTCGGTCGGCACCAGCACTTCGTCGAACTTGTCGGCCAGGCCTTTTTGCGCAGCCTGATGCTTGATCTGCTCGGCGATTTTGCGCTCGAAGCCAGAATAGACATGCACGACATACCACTTCTTCTCGGCCACGGTGCCGTACCTCCTTAAAACCTTGCTCAGCCGATACCGAAGACCAGCCGCATGGCCAATTGAATCAACTGGTCCACAATCAGGAAGAAAATCGCGGCCAAGGTCGAAAGCCCCAACACCAGCCCCGTGGTGATGAGGGTCTCCTTCCGCGAAGGCCAGGTCACCCTGGAGGCTTCCTGACGGACTTCCCGAACGAATTGCGCGGGATCGAGCTTGGCCAATGTCAGTTCCCCTGAAAAACATCACCGGGTGGCAGCCTTGCCAGACCCCCACCCGGAAAAACAAACCTTAACTTGGCAGGGGTGGAGGGTCTCGAACCCCCAACCTCCGGTTTTGGAGACCGGCGCTCTAGCCAATTGAGCTACACCCCTAAACACGGCGCGGAAAAAAACACCCTAGCCGCACCCATCAATGGCGGAAAGGCCAAAACCTCTCCGCCCCCAAGCCTTCTTACGCCGTGATCTTCGCGACAACGCCGGCGCCGACGGTGCGGCCACCTTCGCGAATGGCGAAGCGAAGCCCCTC
>JADCFR010000063.1 GCA_020249415.1 Roseomonas sp.
GACCACCACGGCAGCGCGCAAGGCGCGCGGGTCTCGTGCAGCGAGGCCAGGGGAGGGCCGCGCCACGCGCAACTGCCCAAGCTGCGCCGCCGCGCGGTCCCGATGCGCCTGCCAAAGCGCCTGCGCCATGGGGTCATTGCTGGCGGGGCGATCCGCCAACACGGCAAGGGGGCGATGCGCCAGGCCGGAATCCCGTTCCAACCGCCGCGCTGCTGCATCGGCTGCCGGCGCACTCAGCCCAAGCGCGGCGCGAAAGCCAAAATACCCAAGCGCGGCGGCAAAGCCGATCAGGGTCAGGAGATGGAGCACCGGCGGCAGCCTGGGCAGCAGCCCGGTGAACGCCAAAGCCAGAAAGGCCCCCAGCACGCCAAGTGGCGGCCAAAGCGCGCGCCAAGCGCCCTCCCACCAAAGCGCCAGACGCGAAAGGCCGAGCTTGATGCCCAGGGTACCTAGGCCCCGGCTCTCAGGCGGCGCTTTCCCCGGCGTTACGCTCATTCCATCAGCCATTCCGGCACGCGCTGGCCGGCATGCAACGCCTCATAGGATTGGCGGTCCCGCACCACGGCGAAGCGGGCGCCATCCACCAAAACCTCGGCCGCCAAGGGGCGCGCGTTATAGGTGGAAGACATGGTGGCGCCATAAGCCCCGGTATCTAGCAAGGCGACCAGGGCGCCGGGCGGCAAATCCGGCAAGGCGCGATCCCGCGTGAAGCAATCGCTGCTTTCGCAGACGGGACCAACCACATCAGCCGGCGCCAGTGGCGCCACCAGCGCGGCAGGCGAGACCGGCAGAATGGCATGCCAGGAATCATACATGGCCGGGCGCAGGAGGTCATTCATCGCCGCATCCAGCACCACAAAGCGCCGCGCCGCGCCCTGCTTTTGCAGGATGACGCGCGCGAGAAGCACCCCCGCCGGCCCGGCAATCCAGCGCCCCGGTTCCAGCATCACCGGCAGGCCAAGCGCGCCAAGCTCGGCCTTGATCGCGCCAGCAAGCGCGGCAGGCGCGGGCGCGATTTCATCGCGATAGGCAATGCCAAGCCCACCGCCGCAATCCACGCGTTCAATCGGCAAACCCTGCGCGCGGATAGCGCGGATGAGCGACGCCAGCCGCGCATAGGCCGCGCGATAGGCACCCATGCCGACCGTGATCTGGCTGCCGATATGGGTTGCAATGCCAATCGGGCGAATGCCGGGCAGCTTTGCCATGCGGGCGTAAAGCGCCAGCGCATCATCATAAGCCACACCGAATTTGTTTTCGCTCAAGCCCGTGGTGATCTTGGCGTGGGTCTTTGCATCCACATCCGGATTGACGCGAATGGCAACTGGCGCTGTGCGTCCCATGCCGGCGGCGATTGCGGAAATCATGTCAATTTCCTCAATGCTTTCGGCATTGATTTGCATGATGTCTTCCGCAAGAGCCAAGCGGATTTCGCGTTCGGTTTTACCCACACCGGAAAACACAATGGCGCTCGCGGGAATGCCGGCGGCACGCGCGCCGCGCAATTCGCCTTCGCTCACGACATCAGCGCCAAGCCCTTCGCGGCCCAGCAGCGATTGCACTGCCAGATTGGCATTGGCCTTGGTGGCGAAATGCACGGTGGCGGTCAGCCCGGCCTCGGCCAGGGCATCACGCAATGCCCGCGCCCGGCGGCGCAAGGTGCCGGCGGAATAGACCCAGGTCGGCGTGCCGACCACCTCGGCAATGCGCTTCAGCGGCACATCTTCCAGCACCAGCCCATCATGCGCATGGCGCGTAAGCTGCGGGCGCTGCGCCAGCAATTCGGCAAAGGAGGGGTCATGGCCCGGATCAAGGGCAGGTGCGGGGGAAGCCATCCCCCTATTGTCGTGATGCGCGCGGCTTATCGCAAGCGTTAAATCAGGTGCTCAGCGATTTGGGTATTGCCGCGGATGGGTGATTTCCTCGGGCGGACCCGGCGGGCGGATGGGCCCCATGCGGCCACAGGCCGAGGCCAGGAAAGCCACCGCCAGCAGCAGCAATAGGGACCGCGCGCCAAACCTCATGCCAGCTTGGCCTTCCATTCTGCGACCATGGCGGCGACATTGGCCGGCGCCGTCCCGCCATAGGAAGTGCGTGACCGGACCGAGGCTTCAACCGTCAGCACGTCAAACACCCCGTGTGTGATGCGCGGTTCCACCGCTTGCATTTCCTGAAGCGTCAGGCCGGAAAGATCAACACCGCGCGCTTCGGCCTTGGCGACCAGCGTGCCGGTCGCGTGATGCGCATCGCGGAAGGGCATTTTCAGGCTGCGCACCAGCCAATCCGCCAGATCGGTTGCGGTGGAAAACCCTGCGCCGGCGGCGGCCGCCAGACGTTCGGTTTGCGGCTTCATATCCCGCACCATGCCGGCGGTGGCGGCGAGTGTCAGGGTCAGGTTTTCGGCGGCGTCAAAAATGCCTTCCTTGTCTTCCTGCATATCCTTGAAATAGGTCAGCGCCAGGCCCTTCATCACCGTCAGCATGCCCATCAGCGCGCCCATCACACGGCCCGTCTTGCCGCGCACCAGCTCCGCCGCATCAGGGTTGCGCTTTTGCGGCATGATGGAACTGCCGGTCGTGAAGGCATCGGATAGTTTCACGAAGCCGAAATAGGGGTTGGTCCAGATCACAATCTCTTCCGCCAACCTTGAAAGATGCACGCTGCACATCGCGCAGCAGAACAGGAATTCAGCGGCGAAATCGCGCGACGCCACGGCATCTAAACTATTGCGCATGGGCCTATCAAACCCCAAAGCCTTGGCGGTCATGTGCCGGTCAATGGCAAAGCCC
This sequence comes from Roseomonas sp., assembly GCA_020249415.1. Classification (GTDB taxonomy): domain Bacteria; phylum Pseudomonadota; class Alphaproteobacteria; order Acetobacterales; family Acetobacteraceae; genus Neoroseomonas. The sequence goes on from JADCFR010000063.1 coordinate 2,790, forward strand.
GTGCCCGCCAAAGCTGCCGCCCCCAGCGGGCTTTCATTCAAGCGCGCCCGACAATCTGCCAGCCGAGACAAGTCACGCGACAGCATTTCAACATAGGCCAGCATGTGATGGCCGAAGGTCACGGGCTGCGCCGGCTGTAAATGGGTGAAGCCCGGCATCAC
>JADCFR010000064.1 GCA_020249415.1 Roseomonas sp.
ACCTACGCCAATGATGCGGTTGCGCGGGCTCCGGTGGATCTGACCATAAAGGCGTGCTCTTTCACCGTACTGCTGGGCGCTTCGGGTGCTGGTAAATCAACGCTGCTCCGTTCCCTTAATGGGCTCGTTCGCCCAACCGAAGGCCAAGTCCTCGACAGCCGTGGTGAGGATATCGCTGAAAGGCGGACCTTGCGGCACCATCGGCGCGAAACCGGTATGATCTTTCAGCAGCACCAGCTGATTGGACGGGTCTCGGTCCTCGGCAATGTGCTCATGGGCCGGCTTGGCTACCATACCGCCATGCGCACGCTATTGCCCTTCACGGCAGGGGAGAAGCGCCTCGCGCTTGAAGCACTGGAACGCGTTGGCCTTTTGGATAAGGCTCTTGCACGCGCGGATCAGCTTTCAGGTGGGCAGCAACAGCGGGTCGGCATTGCCCGCGCTTTGGTGCAGCAGCCAAAGCTGATCTTGGCGGATGAGCCGGTGGCCAGCCTTGATCCCGCAACTGCGGAACGCGTGCTTACCCTGCTGCATGGCATTTGTCGTGCGGATGGGCTGACTGCCGTGGTTTCGCTCCATCAGCTCGATTTCGCGCGCCGCTTTGGTGAACGCATCATTGGTTTAGCCGCTGGGCGGATTGTGTTCGATGGGCCGCCAGACCGGCTGGATGATGCAACCGCGGCCCATCTCTATGGCGCCCCGACGCTGGGCAATCCTATCCGTGAGGAGGTATTCGCATGAAACGCCGTAGCCTGATCGCCGGCTTGGCCACTCTTCCTGTCATATCACATGCCCAACCCCGCGATCCGCAGCGTTTGCGCGTCGCCCTGCTGCCGGATGAGAATGCCAGCACCATCATTCAGAATGCGCAGCCGCTGCGCGCGCATCTGGAACGCGCATTGGCAAAGCAGGTGGAGATCGTGGTCACCACGGATTACTCCTCCATGATCGAAGCCATGCGCTTTGGCCGAATTGAGGTGGCCTATTTCGGCCCCTTTTCCTATGTGCTGGCCAAGTCGCGCGCCCCAGGGATAGAGCCCTTCGCGGTTGGCGTTGAGCGCGGTTCCCCCACATACCAGAGCGTGATGATTGCGCAGGCAGGCGGCCCGGTGCGCGAATTGGCGGATATTCGCGGGCGGCCCTTCGGGTTTGGGGATCAGGCTTCCACCTCCTCACATCTGGTGCCGCGCGCCACAATCCTGCAACGAACAGGCCTGGTTGGAGGTCGCGATTATCGCGTTGTTCATCTCGGCACCCATGATGCCGTGGCGCGTGCGGTTCAGGGCGGCCAGGTACCCGCCGGCGCCCTTTCCAAGCCCCTTTTGGATCCGCTGATCCGGCGCGGCGCCATAGACGCGGCGCGTCTCGTTGAGATTGGGCTTTCCGAACCCATTCCCAATTACCCAATGGTCCTGCAGGGCAATCTGGCGGAGCCTTTGAAGGCCGCCATCCGCGCCGCCTTCATTGACCTGCGTGATGCTGAGGTTTTGCGCAGCTTTCGCGTTGAAGGCTTCGCGCCGACAAATGATGAAGCCTATAACGTATTGCGTGAGACAGCCCGTCTGCTTGAACTCGATTTGTCGCAGATGCGCGGATGAACCCCTCTCAGGATAGTATTCTTCATGCTGATCGGGCCGCATTGGTCAGCCGCGCCGGCTTGGTTGGGGTAATCCTGATCATTGCCTGTGGCGCACTTGCGCTCACCGGCTTTTTCGACCTGCAGCGCTTTGCGGAGGGCATGCCTGCGCTCGGTCAGCTTTTCTCCGAAATGATACCGCCGGATTTCTCCCGCTGGCACGATTGGCTCAATCCGCTGCTGGATACGCTCGCCATGTCCATTGCTGGCACGGCTTTGGCGGTGGTGATTTCTCTGCCGCTTGGGTTGCTGGCGGCGCCCAATATCTCGCCCCATCCGGTTATCCTGCTGGTCGCCCGTACCTTATTGGCCTTTTTGCGTTCCGTGCCTGAATTGATCATGGGCATCCTTTTCGTGGCCGCAGTTGGTTTTGGCGCCTTGCCGGGTGTTCTGGCACTTGGCCTTCATTCGGTGGGCATGGTTGGCAAGTTTTACGCTGAGGCGATTGAGCATGCGGACCCGAGGCCAATCGAAGCGGCACGGGCCGCCGGTGCCTCCCCATTGCAGGTCATTACCCATGCAGTGCTGCCGCAGGTTCTCCCGCAGCTTGCTGACGTGACGATTTACCGTTGGGAATATCACTTCCGCGCTTCCACCGTGCTGGGCATTGTTGGCGCGGGGGGCATTGGCTTTCAGCTCATCGCGGCGTTGCGCCTGCTGGACTACGCGCAGGTTTCAGCCATTCTGCTGGCTATCCTGGCCTGCGTGCTGGTGGTGGATGCCGTGGGTGCAGCCCTGAGACGGAGATTGAAATGACTGCCCGCATCATCGCCACAGCGCGGATTTTCCCCGCGACGCGTGCTCTGTTGGAACGCGCTGGCCCGGTCGCCCATCCCACGGATGATGAACCTTGGGGCAATGCTACGTTGCGTGACGCTTTGGCCGAAGCAGAGGCCATGATGGCCTTCATGACAGACCGTGTGGATGCTGAGCTTTTGACGGCTGCGCCCAAGCTGCGGGTTCTGGCCTGCGCGCTGAAGGGGGCCGATAATATTGATATCGCGGCCTGCGAAGCGCGCGGTATCGCGGTTTCCATCGTGCCTGATCTGCTCACTTCCCCCACTGCCGAACTCGCCATTGGTCTTGCGATTGGCC
>JADCFR010000065.1 GCA_020249415.1 Roseomonas sp.
AAGGACGCCCGGCGATGTGACGCCGTACCGCTGGGAAATAGTGGCACGATCCTTGATCGTGAGCCCGGCATAGAAATGGGAGAGCGCCCCGAAATCCCATAACTCGACAGACATCCAAATCGGTAAATCCGAGCCGGCATATTTATTTTTGAAGTGGACAACGAAGTCCTCTTTTGAGCGCGCGAAGGAATGATCAACTCGAGAGAGCCAATCTCGGTGAAGAGTAAGTCGGATTTTTGGATCAACTCGTCTTGCAAAGTTTCCATGCAAAAGGCTAGGATCACGATGTGCGGTTGGGCTGTACTGCCCAAGCAAAAGGGCAATATCCGTGCGCACAGCAATTTCGACGCGCTCAAGGGCATCTAGGAGCCTGTCTGAGAATTCGCTAGTTTTTTCTCTGTATTTCTGATTCACTTATTTTCATGAGCAAGACCTTCCGAGCGTGGGATGTGGACCAGGGTTGGCTCCTTCCTGCTTCGCTGCATCAGTTTGTTCCCCCCGGTCATTTGGCGCATTTTGTGCGAGATACGGTGCGAGAGGCGCTGGACCTTTCGGCGATCACGGGCGTCTACAAGTCAGAACAGGGACAGCCGCCCTATCATCCAGGTATGCTGGTGGCGCTGCTGCTCTATGGCTACAGCCGGGGGATATATTCTTCACGGCAATTGGCGCGTGCCTGCGAGGAGCGGGTGGACATGATGGCGGTGACTGGGCTGAACAAGCCTGATTTCCGCACCATCAGCACATTCCGGCGCCGGCATTTGGTGGCCTTGCGGGGCCTGTTCGTGCAGGTACTGCGGCTCTGCCAGACGGCGGGGCTGGTCAAGCTTGGCCATGTTGCGGTGGATGGCACCAAGCTGCGCGCCAATGCCTCTCGACACAAGGCGATGAGCTACAAGCGCATGGCGGAGCAGGAGCGGAAGCTTGAAGCTGAAGTGAAGGCTTGGCTGGATCAGGCACAAGCCGCGGATGCGGCGGAAGACGCGCAGCATGGCGCCGATCATCGCGGTGACGAGACACCGGCTTGGATGGCGGATAAGCAGCGCCGGCTGGAACGCATCCGCGCGGCGAAGGCGCAACTGGAAGCCGAGGCCCGCGCTGGGGCGGACACTAGCGACGCCCACGGACCTGGCCCATCCTCTGGCATGCAGCAACGCGGCGCACGCAAGAACCTTACTGCCGACGAAAAGCAATCAGCCACACCGCCAGACCGGGCGCAGCGTAACTTCACCGATGGCGATAGTCGCATCATGCCAAGCGGCGGTGGTTTCATCGCGGGCTATAACGGTCAGATCGCGGTTGATGCCGCGCATCAGATCATTGTTGCTGAGCAAGTCAGCACCAATCCGGCTGACTTCGCGGCCCTGATCCCGCTGGTTGACCAGGCCCACGCCAATCTTGGCCGCAAGCTACGCGAGGTTTCTGGCGATACGGGCTTTGCCACTGAAGCCAATTTGGCCGCCATGGCAGAGCGCGGCATCAGGGCCTATCTCACGCCGGGCCGCATCAGGCATGGCGAGACCGATCCCACAGCCGGGCGTGTGCTCAAACGAAAGCCCCTGATGCAGGCAATGGCCGACAAGATCAGACGCGCTGGGCGACGTAGCCGATATCGGCTGCGAAAACACACCGCCGAGCCAGTATTCGGTCAGATCAAGCAGCCCAGAGGCTTCCGACAATTCCTCCTCCGAGGGCTCAACCAGGTCAGAGGCGAATGGGCCATGATCTGCACCGCCCACAACATCCTCAAGCTCTACAAGGCAACAGCATAAACAAAGGGGGACACGCACCAGAAACCTTGCTGGGGTCAACGTGCAAAAAAGGCCGACGGCCATTATCAGACAGGCTCCTAGTACGGATGATAGCTGCGCGCGTAATTCAGCGCAAATCCACTGTCGTCAAATCCTGGAACCAGGATTGCGCCGAGGTGAAGCCCGTCACGCGCCGGCTCATGGCGCGGGGGTTCAAATCATGCACAATCCAAAGCCAGGGGGGATTATCCACCAGCCGCGCATGGGCGGTGGCCAGTAGCTGGTTGATCTTCGCCGGGTCGCGTTCACGTTCCAATTCGGCGAAGGCCGCGTCAAACTGGTCATCCTTCCAATGACCATTATTCGAACCACGCGGCGCGAAATTGGATGAGAGGAACCAGCGTGCAAAGGCCGAGGCATCGGATGAATAAAGGCTGATATTCACCGCATCCGCACCAAGCCAGGCCGGCTGATCAGGCGGGAAGCGCAGTGCCGCCAGCAGCGTATTCCATTCCACCACATCGAAATTGACGCGCACACCGCAATTCTGTTGCAGCGATTGCTGGAGGAATTCATTCATCGGCAGTGGCAGCATCTGACCCGAACCGGAATTGGAAATGCCGACCTTGAGCGTCAGCGGGCGTTGCGCATTATAGCCCGCTTCCGCGAGCAAGGCGCGGCCCCGCGCGGGGTCCAGCCGATAGCGGTTTTGCGGCGTGCCGAAGGTGGCGTCATTCGCCTTCACAAAACCCACGGATGGCTCCGCCGTGCCATTCAACAATTGCACCATGCCGTCACGGTCAATGCAGTAATTCAGCGCCTGACGCACGCGCACATCCGCGACCGGGCTGCTGGCGCGACCCGTGGCAAAAACCCAAGGCCAGACATGCGGGTAGGAATTGGTCACGATATTGAAGCCCGCCTGCCGGAGTGAGCCAATCGCATCGGGTGGCGGCACCTCAATCCAATCCACCTGGCCGGAGCGCAAAGCGGCAAGGCGCGTATTGGCTTCCGGCATGGGCAGCAGGATGATGCGATCAAGCTTGGCGCGGCGCGCCGCATCCCAGTAATTATCGTTGCGCGAAAGCTCCGCCGATTGCCGCGGCACAAAGCGGGTCAGCCGAAAGGGGCCAGTGCCCGCTGGCGGCAGCGCCGCAACCCGCGCCCAATCACGCCCCGCCTGTTCGAAGGAATTGGGGGAGGTGATCAGCACATAGACTGCAAGGAAGGGCCAATAGGAAACCGGGCGCGTGGTGGTCGTCTCGAACGTGAAATCATCCACCTTGCGATAGGATTCCAGCACGGGGATGCGCCCGCGCGTGATGGCGCTGCCGGTCGCATCAAATTGCGGGCTGTCATTCCTGAAAAAACGGTCGAAATTCCACAGCACCGCATCGGCGTTGAAGGGCGTGCCATCATGGAAGGTCACGCCACGGCGCAGATGAAAGCGCCAGATGCGCGGATCATTGGCATCCTGTTCCCAGCGCTCCGCGAGGCCCGCCTTGATGCCAGCCGGTTGATCGGCGCGCGCCAAATCCCACAGCACGAGCGATTCAAACACCGGATAGCCAAGGAAGCGCATGCCCTCAAACCCGTTATTCGGCATGCCGGTGGTGGTGGGCACATCGGTCGCGGTCATGGCGATGCGCAAGGTTTTTGGCTGCGGCTGCGCTTCCGCGCCGCCAATGCCCATGGCCATCAACGCAGCGGTCAAGGCCGCGCCCCAAAGGCGGTGCTTCCAATTCATGTTCTGTCTCCCGTCCGTGGCAGCGCGGGGGCGCTGCCTTAAAGGAGAGCCTAGCAAGGATTAAGTCCGAGCCAAGCCCTGGTTATTCCGGTTTGATGTTCTGACTGTGGATCAGGTCGCCCCACATGACCAATTCTTCGGCAAGGGTGCGCGTCAAAACCTCAGGACCGCCAGGCTCAGGCTGCGTCAGCGCGGAAGGCGGATCAAGCCCCGGCCGCTATCACGGCCCGATGGGCGCCAACAGATCAGGCTTCCAAGCCGGCGCGGCGCCGTTCGCGCACGGAAATAAAATTGAAGCCGATTGAACGAAAGGGCTCAGGTGCCACCCAATTCGCCAACCCCCAAATCGCGCGCACCTCATCTTCCCTGCCATGACCCAGCACCAATTCAGCAAGACGCTTGCCGAGAATGCTGCCCTTCACAATGCCGGCGCCATTGCAACCGGCTGAGGTATAAAGCCCTTCTTCCACCTGGCCCCACCAGGGTGCGCCATTCATCGTGAGCGCCGTCGTGCCGCCCCAGACCTGATCCAAACCGATATGGCCGAGCCCTGGATAGCGCCGATGAAAGCAGGATAGCAGGGTTTCGCGCACGCGCGGCGCCGGCACTGGCCGTTCATGCGCATACATGGACCTCACCAAAAGCCGATCCGGCCCAAAGCGCCGCACTGTCGTTCCCAAACGATGCGAAGGCAGCAAGCCCCACACTGGCATGCTGCCAAGCTGGAGCGCATCCTTGGCGCCCATGGGCTCAGAGAGTGCGGCATAGGTGTACATGGTCACCAGCCGATCACGCAGGCGGCCAAAATGTCGGATGGCAGCATTGGTCGCCATGATCACCGATGGCGCCGTGATGCGCGCAGATGGCGTTTCCAGATTCCAATGGCCCCGACGCTGCATCGAGAGCAGCGGCGCGTTTTCATGCAGCGCGACATTGGCAGGCAGGGTTTCAGCCAGACCACGGATCAGCGCCGCAGGGTCGAGCAAATAGCCCTCTTGCGTGTAAAGCGCGCAGTGATAATAGCGGGTGCCGATGCGTTCCTGCAGCGTGTCGCGATCCCAGACTTCATGCGGCAAACCCGCTGCCTTCACCGCTGCCTCCAAAGCGCGGACCTGCTTTGCCCCAAGATCGGTAGCCGCCGCCTTGATGCGACCAGAGCGTTGCAAGCCACAATCAATGCCGTGTTCTTCGATGGGCGCCATCAGCCAGGCCCAGCCTTCTTCGGTGAAGCGATTAAGCGCCTCGGCATGCTGAAGCTCAGCGGCGCTGGGGCCAGCGGGCAGGTCACGCGGGCTGGCGAAACCTGAATTGCGCCCTGAGGAGCCTTCACCGACCTCCGTCGCCTCGATCACCATAATCCGCGCCTGAGGCTGAAGCTCCGCCAGGCGGCGCGCGGCGGCCAGCCCGGTATAGCCGGCACCCACAACAACGTGATCCGCGGCGATATCACCCTTCGCCTCGGCATATGGGGTGCGCGGCGGCAATAGGGCATTGAAGCCGGATTGGTCAGGATAGGCCGGGAAAGTCGGGCGCTGCATGGCAATGTTCTTAGGGCTCGCCCGATTAACGCGCAATTGCGTGGAATGCTGGCGATTTCATGGGTGACGACCACGCCCAAACCATTCTAGCCTTTACCCATGGGGAAACCAGCACGGATATGAGCGAGGCAACGCCACAGGGTGGCATTTTCAGCATCAGCGGGCGGCAATGGCTGATTTTGCTGATGGTGCAATTGGCCAATCTGCTGTTCGGCATGACCATCACGCTGGCGAACCTGGTGCTGCCGGATATGCGCGGTGCGCTTTCGGCGACACAGGACGAAATCTCCTGGGTTATCACGCTCAATCTGGTGGCGACTGCGGTCGCAACGCCGGTGACAGGTTGGCTCGCGAGCCGGCTTGGTTGGCGCAATCTGATGTTTGGTACGGTGACTGGTTTCACCATCTGTTCGCTGCTCTGTGGCCTGGCGACCAGCCTTGATATGCTGATCCTGGCGCGTGTTGGGCAGGGCGCCTTTGGGGCGCCGATCATGCCCATGGGGCAGGCGATATTGCTGGCGTCCTTCCCGCGCCATTTGCAGCCAACCGCGATTGTGATCTGGGGTGTCGGCGCCGTGTTTGGCCCCGTTCTTGGCCCAATTCTGGGTGCCATGGCGACCGAGGCTTGGAATTGGCGCGCGGCGTTTTTCATGATTGTGCCGCCGGGTATCGCAACCCTGGTCTGCATCTGGTTTGCGCTGTCGGATCGCACCGAACGCCAGCCGATTTCCTTTGACTGGACTGGCTTTCTGGCGCTTTCCATCGCCATCATTTGCATCCAATTGATCCTGGATCGCGGCCAAAGGCTTGATTGGTTTGAAGCGCCGGAAATGATCGCCTGCGCCGTGATTGGCGCCATCAGCTTTTATATCTTCATCGCGCATTGCCTGACCACGCAGGCGCCCTTCCTCAACCCAAGGCTTTTCCTGGATCGCAATTTTGCCATCGGCACGGCGATTGCGTTTGTGATGGGGATGCTCGCTTTCACCAGCCTCACGCTTTTCCCGACCATGCTGCATGATCTGCGCGGCTATCCGGATAGCGCCGTGAGTATCCTGATCGCGGCGCGCGGCATGGGGAATTGGGTGGCGTTTCTGGTGGTGGTGCAACTCACGCGTTGGGCACCGCGCTTCACCATTGGGCTTGGGCTGTTCTTCCAGGCGCTATCCGGATTCTGGATGGCGCAATTCGACATCAATGTGACCGAAGCGCAGATTTTCTGGTCGCATCTGCTGCAAGGTTTCGGCCAATCCATTGCCTTCACACCCATGACGGTGATGGCCTTCTCCACCCTGCCGGCGCATCAGGTGACGGAAGGCTCGGCGATTTTCACGCTGATGCGCAATTTCGGATCGAGCCTTTTCGTTTCCATCGCGGTGATGATGCTGATCAGGTCCAGCGGCGAAAACTACGCGCGGCTTGGGGAATTCGTGACCCCCTACAACAAGCTGCTGACCCTGCCGAACTTTCCGGCAAGTTGGGACCTGGAAAGCGCTTCAGGCCTGTTCCGCTTGGCAGGAGAAATCCAGCGCCAGGCGGCGATGATCGGCTATGTGAATGCGTTCTACCTGATGGCGCTGACGGCAGCATTCAGCGTGCCGCTGGCTTTCTTCATGCAAAAGGCAAAGCGGCTGGGGTAGGGTTTGGCCTACTGCCCAGCCCATTTGGGGCTGGACCGCTCGGCGCGGGTTGGTTTCGCTGGTGCAAATGCCAATGGCATGAATGGCGCTAGTGGTGCGATTCATGCTGACCTATCCCCTGCCCAAAAACCCCCGCGCACCACCAGCCGTACATTTGGTGGGCCGATTCACGCTGCTGTCGGGAACCGACAGCAGCGACCGGACCACTAGGCTTCACTTCAAACAGCGCAGAAACAGCGTTGAAGGATGCGCAACCTCCCCCACCGCATCGGCTGCGCGGGGTGCATCATTGGCCGCACCTTGCGTCACCTGCACATTCTGTTCGCGCAGGAACTCCAGCGCTTCCGTGTGCTTCACGGCAAAATTCACATTTTGTGGGATATCGCCTGTCTGTCGCGCAATCTGACCGGCATTGAGTTTTGACACCACCACCCCAATCACCTGCCCGCGCATATCCAAAAGCGGCCCGCCGGAATTACCCGGCTGCACCGGTGCGCTGATTTGCAGATGGCGTTGATTATCGGCAAGTCCCGCGAGCGCCGAGACCTCTCCGGTCGTGAGCGTCGGGCCGGATGAAAGCAGGCCCGCCAAGGGGAAACCGTAGGTCACCACGCCTTCACCCCGGCGATAGGTGCCAGCGCTGCGGAAGGGCAGGATGGGCCCGGCCTCGGCTTCGGTACTGAGCAAGGCCAGGTCGCGCGTTGCATCACTTGCCATGACACGCGCTGGCACTTCCTGCCCATCGGGCAGGCGCGCGGCCACCTCGGCGCAGCCCTCAATCACGTGATGATTGGTCATGATCCGCCGCGCCGCCACCACAAAGCCGGTGCCGGAGGAAACCGCGCGGCGCGCAACACGCTCACCAGGGGCGAGTGGCGGCGGCTTGTCGCGTGGCAGTTCAGCCCCGGCGCCTTGGCGGGGCAAGGGCGGGGGTTTTTCGCTCGGCAGCGCGGCGCGCGGCGATTGCGCCATGGCAGCCGCCGCCAAACCAAGCCCGAACAGCCCCAACAGAAATGCGCGCTTGATCATGAGAGGTTTCTGCCGCGCCAAGGCCCTGCTGGTCAATGTTTCCGTTAAAGATGCCCTTCGCGCCGGAAGGAATAATGCCGGCCATTGCCAATGATCAGATGGTCATGCAGCACGATGCCGAGCATGGTCGCGGCCTGACCGATCTCCCGCGTCATGTCCACATCCGCACGGGAGGGGGAGGGATCGCCCGAGGGGTGATTATGCACCAGGATCAGCGCTGTCGCCTGCAATTCCAGGGCGCGGCGCACCACTTCACGCGGATAGACCGGCGTGTGATTGACTGTGCCCTTGGCCTGCGCCTCATCGGCGATCAGGCGGTTCTTGGCGTCCAGAAACAGGATGCGGAATTGCTCGATCCTCTCCCGCGATAAGGCCGCGTTCAAATAGGCGATCAGCTTTTCCCAATTGTTCAAAACGGGGCTTTCGCGCACTTCCTCCCGCGCCAAACGCAAGGCAGCGGCCTGGATGCAGCGGAGCGCGGCAATGCCGGCCTCGCCCAGGCCCTCAATCTGGCCAAGCTCCTGAACGGGCGCGCTGATGGCGCTCGCGAAGGACCCGAAGCGCGTCAGCAAGGCGCGGGCGATGGGCTTGGTATCGCGCCGGGGCAGGGCCAGAAATAGCGTCATTTCAAGCAATTCATGATCGAGCAGCGCATCCGGCCCGGCGCGCAGCAGCTTTTCGCGCATGCGGGCGCGATGCCCCAAATGGCCGGGGGGTGCCTCGGCCGCATCAGAGACAAGCTCCAGCCCTGGCAGGGCGCTGGCCTCAGCGAGGCCCTTGGTCTTGCGGATCGCCATGTTCCAACCCGTTGGCGCTTTGGTTTGCGCGCGAATTCGAATGGCTAAATAAAACCTATGGTAGAAATTTACCAGCCAAAAACAACGCGGCCCATGATCCGCCCGGGCAGCAGGGTGAAGGCCCCGGTCACCAGCAGGGCGCCCAGATAGAGCCCAATCATGGACCTGCGATGCGCCCCGATCCGCCCCCGCCGCGCCAGGAACACCGAGGCTGCCAAACCACACAGGGGGAAGGCCGAAAGCCCATGAATCCAGCTGAACCGCCCTGGCCCGGCAACCCCTGTAATGCCGATGGATGAAAGCGCCACAATTGCCATCAGCACGACCCAGCACCACCCCAGCAGCCGATGTGCCCCGGTGCCTTTTGGGCGAAGGAATTGCACCAGCCCAAGCACAATAGCCGCCAGTGCCGCTGCCACATGCGCCTGCACCAGCCAGGGGGCGGCCAGCAGCGGCGCCAGGCTCATCCGCTATAGGGCGGCTTATGCAGGCCCTTGGGCGATAGGGTGAAAATCTCCACCCCATTCTCTGTCACGCCAACCATATGTTCGAATTGCGCGGAAAGGGACCGGTCGCGGGTCACTGCGGTCCAGCCATCATCCAGGATTTTCACCTCGGGCCTTCCGGCATTCACCATGGGCTCCACGGTGAAGAACATGCCGGGCTTCAGCTTCGGCCCTTCGCCGGGGCGACCGAAATGCAGCACATTGGGCGGTTCATGAAAGTGCCGGCCAATGCCATGGCCGCAAAAATCCCGTACCACGCTGAAGCGATGCCTTTCCACATGCACCTGGATGGCGTGCCCGATATCGCCCAAAGTCGCGCCGGGACGAATGGCGGCAATGCCCTTCATCATGGCGTCATAGGTCACATCCATGAGAAGTTTTGCCTTGGTGGAGGCTTCCCCGGCCACATACATGCGGCTGGAATCGCCATGCCAGCCATCCAGGATGACGGTGACATCAATATTGATGATATCGCCATCCGCCAGTACGCGGTCCCCCGGAATGCCATGGCAGACCACGTGATTGACCGATGTGCAGGAAGATTTCGTGTAGCCCCGATAGCCAAGGGTCGCCGGAATCGCGCCACGTGCCACCATGTAGTCATGGCAGAGCCGATCAATCTCCCCGGTCGAAATCCCAGGGCGCACATGGGCCGTGATCATATCGAGCGCCTCGGCCGCAAGCTGCCCCGCGCGGCGCATGGCAGCGAAATCCTCAGGCTTGTGGATGGTGATACGGCGAGATTCGCCGCCTTGCTGCTCCATGGGGTCTCAAGGCTCGTGATTGTTGCCGCCCCAAAATGCGCTGTGGGGCGGCAGGATGCAAGGCTTCACTTGGGTTTGCCGGCTTTCTCACCGGTGCCGATTTCGGTCGAGCCCAAAGCATCCGCAAGCCGCGCCGTGGCACTGCCAGGCCGCGCCGGCTTTTGCTGGGTGGGGGAGGGTGCCCAGCCGGTCAGCACCAAAAGCCTGAGCGGCAGATCAACCTCGGCACCGCCAAGCCGCGCCGCGGCCATGGGAAACAGGGCGCGCGGCGGGGTGCGGCCATCGCGCGCCAGCACGGCATTCGCCTCCCCCGCCGCGCGCAGATCGGCGAAAATCCCGAAGGCGGATTTGTAGCGAAGCGCCATATCCTCGGCATCCGCGACCGGCAGCGCGAAGCCCGCGCGCTGCAAAAGTGCGGCGCCATCGCGCAATTCCGGAAAGGGGGAAATGCGCGGCGAGATACCGTCGCGCAATTCCGCCTCAACCTCGGCCAGCGCCGAGCGCAGGGCGCCGAAGCTCGGCAGGCCAGGGAGGCTCGCCAGGAACAACCCATCCGGGGCCAGCGCGCGGCGGATTTGGATCAGCGCCCCCGGCAGGTCATTCACCCAATGGAGTGAGAGCGATGCCACCACCAGGTCAAAGGCGCCCTCGGCAAATGGCAGGAATTCCTCATCCGCCGCCACCGCCAGCCCGCCGCCTCGTGCGGCCATGGCCGGCGCCAGATCGGCCGAGACAATGAAGGGAATGCCGCGTGCGGCGAGCTTCGGCGCCACAAAGCCGCGTCCGCCCAAATCCAGCGCACGGGTGAAGCGGCGCGTGGTGTCATCCAGCCGATCGAGCAGCCTATCGGCGGCATCCTCCAGAATGGGCGCCACCTGATCCACGCGCGCGGCGGCCCGCGCACGGCGGCGCGCGACAAGGGCCCGGTCAAAGACGCGCATCTGGTCGGTCATGGGGCCTTGGGATGCACCCTGTTTCCCAAGGGCGCAAGACGGGTTAGAGTTTTCCTCGAATTTGCCTCTGGAGGAAAAAAACCATGAACGCCACCGACGTAAAGGCCGCCCGCGCTGCCGCCGTTGCTTCAACCATTGACCGCATTCGTGTGATTGAACGGAGCCAGGGCGTCAGCCGATCCTCGCTTGAAGAGATCAAGGGCGAATTGATGAAGCTCGCCGCGCAGGAACATCTTTTCCCGTCGAGCGAATTCCCGCCGCCGCCGAATGGCGAGAAGGGCAGCCGGCGCTATATGTTGCAGGAAGATGAGAATAATCTGTTCGCGCTTTATCTGAATGCGCTCAATCCCGGCAATGAAACCAAGCCGCATGACCACACCACCTGGGCCTGCGTGGTGGCCGTTGATGGGCAGGAATTGAACAAGGTTTATGACCGGCTGGATGATGGGTCTGATCCCACGCGCTGCGAATTGCGCCTGCGTGAGGAAATCATGGTGGAACCTGGCCGCGGCATTGCGCTGATGCCGGAAGATATCCATTCCATCCACACGACCGGCAGCGTGCCGACACGGCATTTGCACATGTATGGCCTGGCGCTCGAAAAGCTTGATGATCGCAAGGCTTTCGATGCGGAAACCGGCGAAGTGAAGCCCTATAACACGAATTTCATGGCACCGACGGCAACGCCCAAAGGCTGAACCGACCATGGCCCGGATGATTGATGCGGCCAGCCTGAAGGGCTGGATCCGAGATGGGCAGGAATTGGCCATTCTGGACGCGCGCGAAGATGGCGAATTTGGCCGTTCGCATCTTTTCTGGGCCAATCCTTGCGGGCTTTCGCGCATGGAACTCCGCGCCCGCGCCATCCTGCCGCGCCTCGCCACGCGCATTGTCTGCGTGGATGGCGGGGAGGGCCTGGCGCCGCGCCTCGCTTCCTATCTGGAAGGGATTGGGTGTTCGGATGTGTCGGTGCTGCAAGGCGGCACGCCGGCTTGGGTTGCGGCGGGGTTTGTCGCATTTTCGGGTGTGAATGTGCCTTCCAAGGCTTTCGGTGAATGGGTGGATCATCATTATGAAACCCCCTCGGTCGATCCCGAGGAGCTGAAGGCGATGATGGATGCCGGCACGGATATGGTGATCCTGGATAGCCGGCCGATGGATGAATTCAACCGCATGTCCATCCCCGGCGCGGTGGATGTGCCGGGCGGTGAATTGGTCTATCGCATCGGCGAATTCGTGACACGGCCTGAAACCACGGTGGTTGTGAATTGCGCGGGGCGCACACGGTCCATCATGGGCGCTGAATCGCTCCG
>JADCFR010000066.1 GCA_020249415.1 Roseomonas sp.
CGGAAAGTCGTTTCTGGTCGCATCCCAAGGTGTTCCTGACGCCGCACGCCGCCAGCATTACCATCCCATCCAGTGTGGCGCCTCAGGTTGTGGAGAATATCCGCAACCTGCGCGCCGGCCGGCCGCTGATCAATCTGGTGGATTTCAGCCTGGGATACTGAAGCGCAGGCGTTTCCGCCCGAACAACATCACCACATCAGATGAGGGCCTGATCCACCGCAACGGATCACGCCCTTTTCAGTTGCAAGGCCGGGTCAAACCCGCAGCCAAGTCTCGCAGAAGGCGAGCATCGCGGTGCTGATCTTGCGCCCCGCCACTTCGCGCGGAATCGGCGCACCGGGACGACGCACGCCATTCACCGTGACAGCGGCGCTTTCGCAGCCGATGAACAGGCTTGGCATCACATGCTTGCCGGTGGCGGATTGTGGCGGCGCGAAAGCGAAGCAGAAGGGCTCACCCAACCCCTGCCAAGCCATGGAAACCGTCATGTCACCGGCGCGCACGCTTTCGCTGTAATGGCTGCGCGGATCGCCGGCACTTTTCACCTCATCCAGCTTGCGAAAGCGCAGGCCCGCCAAGCCCGCAATGCCGCGAAAGGCGCCGAAATGGCTGAGGTATTCGGCAATCAGCCAGCGCGCGAGGGGTTCATTATCCGTCAGGCACCAATTCGCTGCCCCCTCTGGCGGGTTCGCCTCATGCGGGGATTGCATCAGCACCAGCGCATGGCCGGCGCCATGCGGGGAAAGCACCACGCGGAAAAAACTGGCGAGGGTGGTGAAGGGGCCATTCGGGTCCTCCTTCAGCGAAATCCCCGGATTTTCGCCGGACCATTCGACTTTGCCCGGAAACAGGATGGTTTCTTGCATAGTGATCCTCCTTTTCAATACGCCACAGCGTGACCCAGCCATGCGCCGGGATCAATGCCCAAAACCACGCAAAGCTTGACGCGGCACGGCGCCGGGGCGCAAGGGAAGGATTGTTTTTTCCGAGACCAATCTCCCCATGTCCTTTTCTGGTATCCCTGCCGCGCTGCAATCGGCACTGACATCACGCGGCTATGCCGCCCCAACCCCCGTCCAAAGCGCAGTCCTGGCGGAAGATGCCGCCGGGCGGGATTTGCTTGTCTCGGCGCAGACGGGGTCGGGCAAGACGGTCGCCTTTGGCCTTTCCATCGCGCCGGACTTGCTGGGCGGTGCTGATCGCCTGCCGCCACCCGGCGCGCCACTCGCCATCGTGGTCGCGCCCACGCGCGAATTGGCCTTGCAGGTGAAGGCGGAGCTCACCTGGCTCTATGCGCCTGCCGGCGGGCGCATTGCCTCTGGCGTTGGTGGCATGGATCCCATTGCGGAAAAGCGCCAATTGCTCGCCGGTGCGCATATCATTGTCGGCACACCTGGCCGGCTTTGTGATCACCTGGAACGCGGCAATCTCAAGCCCGATGCCTTGCGCGTTGTGGTGTTGGATGAAGCCGATGAGATGCTGGACCTCGGCTTTCGGGAGGAATTGGAAGCGATCCTGGATCGCCTGCCGCCGGAACGTCGGACATTGATGTTTTCGGCCACCGTGCCGCGCGCCATTGCCGCACTCGCGAAAAGCTATCAGCGCGATGCGTTGCGCCTTGAAGTGGGCGGCGGCGGAGAAGCGCATGGCGATATCACCTATCGCGCCATGCTGGTCGCACCGCATGAAATTGAACGCGCGGTGGTGAATTTGCTCCGCCTGGAAAACCCGCCGCTGGCAATGGTGTTTTGCGCAACACGCGCGGCAGTGGCGCGGCTCCATGGCAATCTGGCGGAACGCGGCTTTCCTGCCGTGGCGCTGTCCGGCGAATTGACGCAGGCGGAACGGCTGCGCGCCCTGCAGGCGCTGCGCGATGGCCGTTCGCGTGTTTGTGTCGCGACGGATGTCGCAGCGCGCGGCATTGATTTGCCGGAATTGGATTTGGTGATTCACGCGGAATTGCCGCGCGATTCGGAAACCCTGTTGCACCGAAGCGGCCGCACCGGCCGCGCCGGGCGCAAGGGCACCAGTGTTTTGCTGGTGCCGCATCCGCGCCGTCGCATGGCGGAACGGTTGATCGGCGCCGCCAAGGTTGCGGCAACCTGGGGCCCGGCGCCATCGGCTGACGCTGTGCGTGCGCGCGATGCCGAACGCCTGGCTGAACAGGCGCGTGGCGTTTTGGCGGAAGAAGCCTCGGATGATGATCAGGCGCTTGCGCGGCGCCTGCTGGCCGATGGCCAAATCTCCAGCGAAACCCTCGCCGCGGCGCTGATAAAAATGCTGCGCGCGCCCTTGCCGGCGCCCGAAGAAATCGCCGAACAAAAGCCCGAAAGGCGAGAGGCGCGCCGCGAAGGTGCGGTGGAGGCACCGCGCGGTGCCTCCGGCATTTGGTTCAGCATGGATGTCGGGCGGGATGGCAATGCCGATCCGCGCTGGCTGCTGCCTTTTCTGTGCCGACGCGGCCATGTGACGCGTCAGGAGATTGGGCGTATCCGCATTCTGGGTCAGGAGACGCAGTTCGAAGTCGCATCCTATGCGGCAGAGCGTTTTGCTGCCGCTGCCCGCCATGCCACGGGTGAGAATGCTGAAATTACCATCCGGCCCATGCAGCCGATGCGGCCCGCGCAGGCACCGGCGCGTCACGCGGGGCGGGCGCCGGCAGCGCCGCGCGCCGTGGAAAGCGCCGCCCCGGCCAAGGCGCCCTGGTCCAGGAAAGCTGGCCCGCCCAGTGACAAATCCCCAAGGCGTGGCGCGGATGAGGGCAGGGCTGCGCCTCGCGCGGTGGAGAGCAGGCCACCCCCGCGTGGCAAGAAGAAAGAACCCGCCAAGTGGCAGGCGAAATCGCCGCGCAAGCCGCGGAAATAGGCGATGCTGCCGACGCGGTATTTTGGTGAGCTGAGTTGATGCAGCCGACCCGCGCCGCTGGCCTTGCGCGGCTTGCCGAATTCACGCCGCTGATGGGCCGCGCCTATGCCGAAGGGCGCAATCATGATCCGGGGCCGGGCAAGCCCCGCCATGTTTCGGTGCTATCGCCCTATATCCGCCATCGCCTGATCACCGAGCAGGAGGTGGTGGCCGCTACCATTGCCGCGCATGGCGCGGAGGCCGCTCAAAAATTCATTCAGGAAGTGTTCTGGCGCAGCTATTGGAAGGGCTGGCTGGCGCAGCGCCCGGCAGTCTGGGATGGGTATCGTGCGCGTGTCGCAGCAGCGGTTCAGGCGCCGCCTGAGGGGTATGCGGCAGCCATTGAGGGACGCACGGGCATCGCCTGTTTCGATGCCTGGGTGCGGGAGTTGGTCGAGACCGGCTATGTGCATAATCACGCGCGCATGTGGTTTGCGAGTATTTGGATTTTTACCTTGCGCCTGCCATGGGAATTGGGCGCTGATTTTTTCCTGCGACATTTGCTGGATGGGGATGCGGCGTCCAATACGCTGTCCTGGCGCTGGGTGGCGGGGCTGCATACCAAGGGCAAGCATTATGTCGCGCGGGCTGAGAATATTGCGCGCTACACGGGCGGGCGTTTTGCCCCGCATGGCGCCTTGAATGAAACGCCAACGCCTTTGCAGGAAGCTGATCCGCCCGCGCCGCGCCCGATCCCTGTTTTGCCCGCACCGCCGCGCGGCCCTGTCGTTTTATTGCTGCATGAGGATGATCTGCACGCTGAGAGTCTGCCGCTTGAAGGGCTTGAAGTGCAGCGGGTGATCGGGCTGTCTTGCCCTGCGGCGCGTTCTCCCTTGGGTGCTGCGCCGCTGGTGCAGCGCTTTGTTGATGGCGCTTTGGAAGATGGCCTGGCCCGCGCCGCGCAGCATTTTGGCGTGCCGGCTGAGCCTGTGGCGCGTGATGATTTAGCCGTGATTTTGGCGCGTGATCTTGTGGTGATGCCCGAAGCGCCTGTCGGGTGGGTTGCCGATTTTTTGCGCCCCTATGCGATCGTGCCCTTGCGTCGCCATTGGGATGGAGCCTGCTGGCCCCTTGCCGGGCGCGGTTTCTTTCCTTTCGGCCAGCACATTCCGCGCCTATGCACTGAATTGATCAGATAGGCGCGTTTCGGGCCGCCCTAAGTGATGGTTTCCAAAGGCCTTTCGGCCTTTGGCGGGTGGTCCGGAGGGCAGAGCCCTCCGGTCTTTTTCTCAGATGGCTGCCGGCGCCTTAAACCCGCCTTCCTTCGCCAAATCTGCTGCGCGCCAAAGATACCAGGCGGCTGTTGTGCGATAGGGCGCCCAGGCTTCGCCAATTTCAGCCAGTGCTTTCGGCTTTGGCTGTTCGGGCAGGCCGGCCGCAACGCGGTAGCCTTCGCGCACGCCGAAATCATCCACGGGTAGGATATCTGCGCGCCCCAGGGTGAAGATCAGCAGCATCTCAACGGTCCAGCGCCCCACACCGCGGAGCGCCACCAGCCTTTCGATCAGTATTTCATCCGAAAGCCGGCGTGCCGCGGCGCGATCCGGGATAACTCCAAGCCTGGCCTTCTCAGCAATATCGCGAATGGCGAGGACCTTATTGGCCGAAAGCCCGGCGCCGCGCATGGCATCAGGTGATAGTGCCAGCACCGCTTCCGGTGTGGGAAAGCCAGGCTCAGGACAAAGGGCGATGAAGCGGCCAAGGATGGCCTCTGCTGCGCGACCATGCACCTGT
Organism: Roseomonas sp.; assembly: GCA_020249415.1. Taxonomy (GTDB): domain Bacteria; phylum Pseudomonadota; class Alphaproteobacteria; order Acetobacterales; family Acetobacteraceae; genus Neoroseomonas. The sequence continues at coordinate 4,639 of JADCFR010000066.1, forward strand.
TGATGGGCAATGGCGCGCACCAAAGCCTCATAGGGTTGGCGCCGCGCCGGTTTCAGGGTGAACGGCCCCACCTGGCGGATGACGCGCTTGAGGGCGGCATCACGCCGGAGGTGACGCAGGGCTTCTGGCGTGCCGAGGCTCATCGGAAGACAAGCTGCGGCAGCGCCAAGGTGATCCATGGCACGTAGGTGATCACCATAAGCGCAGCGAAGATAACGGCGATGAAGATGCCAAGATAGCGCATCATTTCATCTACCCCACAGCGCGCCACCTGTGCGGCGGCGAAAAGGTTCACGCCAAAGGGCGGCGTGATCATGCCAAGTGCCAGATTGACCACCATGATGGTGCCGAAATGCACCTGGTCAATGCCGAGGCGCTCCGCCGCTTCCGCGAAAATCGGCGCCAGCACGATGATGGAAGCGGACGCCTCAACAAACATGCCCACCACGAACAAAAATAGATTGACCGCCAAAAGGTAAAGGCTGGCGCTGTCAAAGGATGTCGCCATCCATTCCGCAGCCGCGTCAGGCACGCCTTGGCGATTGAGCAGCCAGGAAAACACAGCGGCACAGGCAATGATGAAAAGGATCACAGCGCTGGAGATCACGGATTTTTTGAAAATGGGGAAAAGGTCACGCCAGGCGATTTCCCGATGCACGAAAAGCCCGATGATTAGCGCATAGACAACGGCAATGACGGAAGCCTCGGTTGGAGTTGTCACCCCGCCATAAATGCCACCCAGGACAACGAAGGGCATGAAAAGCGCAAAGCCGGCCTGACGCGTGGCTTTGAAGAAAGGCAGCCGCCCAACGCCATCCTGCTTGCCCCAGCCCTTTACGCGGCACCAGATCAGTACGGTCGCGATCAGGGAGAGCCCGATCAAGATGCCCGGCCCGAAACCTGCGATAAACAGCTCAGGGATCGAGGTTTGCGTGGTGACACCGTAAAGGATCATTGGAATGGATGGCGGAATAACCACGCCCAATTCGGCAGCGGTTGCTTGCAGTGCGGCAGCGAAGGGCACCGGATAGCCCGCGCGGACCAAGGCCGGGATCATGATGGCGCCAATGGCAAAGGTGGTGGCCACACTGCTGCCGCTGATGGCAGCAAAGATCATGCAGGTGATCACGCAGGTGGCCGGCAGTCCCCCCTGAATGCCGCCCACGATGGAGCGTGCAAATTCCACCAGCCGGCGTGAAATGCCCCCCACTTCCATGAGATTTCCGGCCAGGATGAAGAAGGGAATGGCCGCCAGCGGAAAGCGGTCCAGCGAAACAAAGAGCTGCTGCGCCACGACCACCAGTGGGAAATTCGTAAAGCCATGGATGCCGATGATGGCGGCAAGGCCGATGGCCACGGCAACCGGAATGCTGGCGGCGAAAAGCACCAGCATGACGGTGAGCATGGTGCCGCTCATACTGCGGATTCCAATTCTTCAGAGCGTCTATCGAGGAAATGCGCAATCGAGCCCAGCATGGCGAAGACCGCGCCGATTGGAATGGCGGCGTAGCCCCAGGCCATGGAAACCTCCATGCCTGCCATTTCCTGGAATTTCACGCGCTCTGCCATGGTCCAGCCGAACCAGAACATGACGCCGAGCATGAGCAGGATGCTCGCCAGCGACAGCCCTTCAAGGAAGCTGCGCAGCAAACCGCGTGACAGGCGATGGGCGATATCAATCGAAACCAGGGCACCGGCGCGGAGTGCGACGGCAAGGCCGATAAAGGCCATCCAGATCAGCGCGGTGCGCACAAGCGCTTCGGACCAGACAGAGGGTGTTTCGGTGGCGAAACGCGCCACCACCTGCCACAGCCCGGCGAAGACCGCGACCGCGAGGGCAAGACAGGCGATGATGGCGGCGATGGTGGTGCCGATCCGATCAGCGGTGAGTACGCCCGCGCGCAGCCGGGCGCGCAACCCATCACCGGATTTCAGCCAAAAGGCAATTACCAGCGCCAGCAGCGTCGCGGCTGCGGTCACCTGCAAGGGCAGGGTATTCATCGCATTCATCGCGCCATCCTATTTAGAAAATGGCGCGCGATGCGCGCCTTCAAATTGGCGCCTGACGGCGTTCAACCATCAGGCGCCGAAAGGCCAATAATCAGTTCGGCTTCCATTCACGAATACGCCGCAGCGTCGCCGCATCCAGCGTGCGCTCCCATTCCGCGAAGGCGGGCGCCAGTGCGGTCTGGAAGGCAGCGGTATCAACCTGTGTCACCACCGTCATGCCACGGCGGCGCAATTCCTCAACGCCGCTCGCGTCATCGGCCGTCACACGGTCCCGATTGGCCTTTTGCGCGGCGCGCGCGGCTTCCTGGAACAGGGCGCGATCAGCGGCAGACAGGCGATTGATCATGCCTGGATTGCAGATCATGACCGATGGCGAATAGACATGGTTCGTCAGCGTCATGA
>JADCFR010000067.1 GCA_020249415.1 Roseomonas sp.
GAACGCAATGCCAAGCGCAGCAGCGGGCTTGCCGTGCATGTTTCTTCCTGGACGCGCATTTCAGATACCACCATGCCGCCGCGCATCAAGGCGACGGCGAATTACCATGCCGGGCGCATCGCCATGCTGCAGGCCAAGGCGGATGGCTATGACAATGCGCTGCTGATGACGCGCGCCGGCAAAATCAGCGAAGGCACCGGCGCCTGCCTGTTCATGGTGCGCGATGGGAAATTGATTACGCCATCACGCGAAAACGACATTCTGGAAAGCGTCACACGCGATACCGTAATCCGTCTCGCCGCCGAACATGGGCTGGCGGTGGAACAAGGCACCATTGACCGCACTGAGCTTTACATCGCCGATGAACTATTCTTCTGCGGCACCGGTCCGGAATTGCTGCCGATCACGAGTGTGGACAGGCTCCCGGTCGGTGATGGCAAGCCAGGCGCGATCACCATGCGCTTGCAGGAAGCCTATGAAAGCGTTGTGCGCGGCACCACCAATGCCCATGCGGAATGGCGCACGCCGGTTTAGTCTCGCCCGTCATCCGGGATCGCAAGCCTGGTGCCGCAGGCCTTGCAATGCACGGCATCCACATCATGGCGTTGCAGCCCGCAGGCTGGGCAGGGAAAACGCACCTTGCGCGGGCGAAACATCGCCTGCGCCAAGCGGAGAAACAGCGTCACGCCGCAAATCATGATGAATACGGAAAGCAGCTTGCCGAATTTGCCTTCAAGCGTGATGTCGCCAAACCCGGTCGTGGTCAGCGCCGTCACGGTGAAATAAAGCGCATCCGCGTAATCGGCGATTTTCGGATTGATGGCGCGCTGGCTTTCATAAACCACCGCCGTCATGACAAAGACGAAGACTGTCAGATGCACGCCGGCAATCAGCGCTTCCTCATGCCGGCGAAAGAAGGGCATATCCTGGCGAAGCTCCATCAGCGTCCGATAAGTATGCAATAGCCGGAGCGTGCGCAAAACGCGCAGGAACCCAAACCCCTCCCCGGTCAGGGGTGCCAGGAAGGACAGGATGGCAACAAGGTCAATCAGGCTTGAAAATGTCAGCGCCTGCCGCCCCGGTGCGCGATGCGCCGCCAGATGCGCGGCATATTCGGCGGCCAGAATCAGCCCGATCACCACATCCACCACGCCAATCCATGGCTCGCGCGGCACGAAGGACGTGCCGATCACAAAAATCAACGTCAGCAGATCAAAACAAATAATCCCGTAGCGAAAGCGCCGCGACATGGCGGAACTGCCAAAGTAAAGCTCCCGCAGCTTGAGGCGCCAGCCCTGAAACTGCACCACCCCCGGCATGGAAAAACCGCGTCAGCGTGTCGGTGTGGGCGGCGTGGTGCTGTAATCGTAAAAGCCACGCCCGGATTTCCGCCCATACCAGCCGGCTTCGACATATTTCGCGAGCAAGGGCGAAGGCCGATACTTGGAATCGCCCAGGCCCTCATGCAGCACTTTCATCACCGAATAGAGCGTATCGAGGCCCACGAAATCCGCGAGCTCCAAAGGCCCCATCGGATGATTGGCGCCAAGCTTCATGCCGGCATCAATCGCCGCCACATCGCCAACCCCTTCCATCAGCGCCTGTATCGCCTCATTGATCATGGGGCAGAGGATGCGGTTGACGACAAAGCCAGGCCAATCCTGCGCCATGACCGGAGCCTTGCCCATGCGCTTCGCGAGCGCTTCCACCGCCTGATAGGTCGCGTCTTCCGTGGCAAGGCCGCGAATGATTTCAACCAGCTTCATCATTGGCACGGGGTTGAAGAAATGCATGCCAATGAAGCGGCCGGGCCGATCCGTTGCCGCCGCCAGCCGCGTGATCGGGATGGATGATGTATTGGAAGCAAGCAAGGCATCCGGCTTCAGCACCGGGCAAAGGGCGGCGAAGATCTTTTTCTTGATCTCCTCATTCTCGGTCGCCGCTTCAATCACCAGGTCGCAATCGGCGAAGGCGCTGTTATCGGTCGCGGTCACAATGCGCGCCAGCGCCGCATCGCGATCTGCGCCGCTGATGCTGCCCTTGCTGACTTGCCGTTCCATATTCTTGGCCATGGTCGCCAGCGCGCGATCCAGTGCTGGCTGCTGCACATCCATCAGCACCACCTGAATGCCGGCAAGCGCGGCCACATGGGCAATACCATTGCCCATCAGCCCCGCGCCAATCACGCCGAGTTTATTGATTGCCGCCATGATGGATGCTCCTGTTGCCATGCGTGAAGGGGGCGCTGATCAAGCGCGCGCCCCCAACAGGCAAATCACTTCTTGTCGAGTTCAGCTTCCAATTCCGGCATGGCCTTGAACAGATCGGCCACCAGCCCGTAATCGGCCACCTGGAAAATCGGCGCTTCTTCATCCTTGTTGATGGCGACGATCACCTTGCTGTCCTTCATGCCGGCCAGATGCTGGATGGCACCCGAAATGCCGACGGCGATATAAAGCTCCGGCGCCACAATCTTACCGGTCTGGCCAACCTGATGGTCATTCGGCGCATAGCCCGCATCCACTGCGGCGCGCGAAGCGCCAATGGCGGCGCCGAGTTTATCGGCGACCTTTTCGACAATCACGAAATTCTCTGCTGAGCCCATGGCGCGACCGCCCGAGACCACAATTCGCGCCGCAGTCAGTTCCGGGCGTTCGCTTTTGACAATCTCGGCCCCCAGGAAGCGCGAAAGCCCCGGATCGGCCGCGATGGTTGCGGCTTCAATCGGCGCCGCGCCACCTTCGGCGGGGACGGGATCAAAGGACGCGGCGCGCACCGTGATGACCTTCTTCGCATCGGCGGATTTCACGGTGGCGAGTGCATTGCCGGCATAGATCGGGCGCACAAAGGTATCGGCATCCA
>JADCFR010000068.1 GCA_020249415.1 Roseomonas sp.
GATGGATTTTTTTGATCTTGCTGCCGATCATGAAGGTGATCTCGCCAAGGCGTTTCGTGGCACGGCGACGCGGTTTTTTGTCGCCTCCTTCAACAGTGATTGGCTTTTCCCGACAAGCGAAAGCCGCACGCTGGTGCGCGCGCTGAACATGGCCGCAGCCAATGTGAGTTTCGTTGAGATTGACAGCGACAAGGGCCATGACGCCTTCCTGCTGGAAGAACCGGATTTCCATCGCGCGCTTGGCGGTTTCCTCGCCGGTTGCGCTGAACGCCTTGGGGTTTAGGTCGTTACCATGGATGGCGTGCAATATGTCGCGAAGAATATGCGCCTTGATCTTCGCCTGATCGCGGAGATGATTCCGCCTGACGTGCGCGTGCTGGATATTGGTTGCGGCGATGGCGCGCTGATTGAATATCTGGCGCGCGAAAAACGCGCCGATGCGCGCGGCATTGAAATTGACATGGCGCAGGTGACCAAGGCGGTCTCAGTCGGGCTCGCGGTCATTCATGGCGATGCGGATAATGACCTGGCTTTCTACCCGGATGGCGCTTTCGATTATGTGGTGCTGTCGCGCACCTTGCAGGCGGTGGAAAACCCGCGCGAAGTGCTGCGGCAATTGCTGCGCATTGGGCGGCACGCGATCGTGTCCTTCCCGAATTTTGGCCATTGGCAGATGCGCTGGCGGTTGTTGTGGGGTGGGCGGATGCCGGATACCGAAACCTGGAACCGCCCCTGGTATGAAACGCCCAATATCCACCCCTGCACCATCACGGATTTTACCGCGCTTTGCGCGCTGGACGGCTATGCGGTGGAACGCTGGTTGGCAGTGGATGAACAGGGGCTGCGGGCGCCGTGGCGTCGCTCATTAAGGCTCGCCAATCTGTTTGGTGAGCAGGCGCTGTTTATGCTGCGCCGGGCCGGGTAGCCGAAGCCACCCGGCGGTCCGGGGTTATTCGACCGGTGCGAGGCTCTTGATCAAGTCAAAAACCCGCTTGCGCACGGCCGGGTCGGTGATGCGGTAATAGGCGCGCACCAGTTCCAGCGTTTCGCGCTTATTCGTGTTTTCGTCGTCAAAACCATCCTGGGTTTCGGCGAAGCCATAAAGCGCCGGGCGGCTGCGCACCGCGACATTGCCGCCCATTTCGGGGGGCAGATCATCGAAAAAGAAGCCAATCGGCACATCCAGCACGCGGGCCAGATCGAAAAGCCGGCTGGCGCCGATTCGGTTGACCCCGCGTTCGTATTTCTGCACCTGCTGGAATGTCAGGCCCAGCGCATCGCCCAGCTTCTCCTGGCTCATGCCCAGCAGCGTGCGGCGCAGGCGAACCCTGGCCCCCACATGCGCATCAATCGGGCTGGCCCGATGCTCGCGTTCGCCCTTGGCGCTAAGGTCATCAATGTCGTTCATGGCAACTGTTGATTTCATCTCTTTCCCCCGCCTTGCCGGAAAGGCAACCATGGCGCGTTTTTTGGATCACGCTTGGAGGTTTCTGTTGTATGAAACATCAGACACCTATCCCCATTAGCGATTGATAATGGTTGAGATTACCTTAAGGGGCAAAGAAAGGCTATAGGTTTTTCTTAATTCTCAAAAAAGATACGTTATTTTTGCTTGCGTGCAGCAAAACCCGGAATTCACCGTTGATTTCTGGACGATAAAATCCACCCAAAGGCGAAAACAGCCAAGGCAAGCCCCAAGGGCAGGATAAGCCCAAGATAGGCGTAAATGGTTGGCGCACGCGGTGCGGGCAGCAAGGCCCGAATAACCGCTGATTCCCCTAAAGCTCCGCGAGTCACCAAACGCCCGCGCGCATCGAATACCGCCGAAATCCCGGTCTGCGCCGCGCGCGCCAAGGGCAGGCCTTCTTCCACCGCCCGCAGCCGTGCCGCCGCCAAATGCTGCCAGGGGCCGGCGGTAATGCCGAACCAGGCGTCATTGGTGACATTCACAATCCAGGCAGGGCGCCGCGACGGCATGATCCGACCGGTGAAAATCACCTCATAGCAAATCAGCCCGACAAGGGGTGGCAGCCAGCCCGCCACGACAAGGCGCCTTTCCTCGGCAGCAGTGAAATCGCGCGAGCTTTGCACCAGCCGGATCGGCAAAAGCCCCCTGAAGGGCATGAATTCGCCAAAAGGCACCAGATTCACCTTATCGGCGGTGGCCAGAACCTGCGTATTGGGGCTGATCACGGCCAGGCTATTGAACAAATCCCGCGCATAGCCCGCCGGGGTGAAATCACCGCGCACCGTTCCGGTCAGCAGCAGGGCATTTTGCGGCAGGGCGCCGGCCACCAATTGCCGCGCCTCCGGGTCATTTGGCAGCAGGAAGGGCACGGCGGTCTCGGGCCAGATCACCGCCAGCCGATGCCCTGGCGGCAATTCGCGCAGGGCGGCCACCGCCGCATCCCGGGTTGTTTCCACATAGCGGCGCAGGATCGGCACGCGGGATTCCTCGCGCCACTTCACCTCCTGCGCGATATTGCCCTGCACAATCAGGAGGCCGACCGGCTGAGGCTCAGGCTCTGGCGCCCAAAGCCGGGCGAAGCCAAAGGTGCCGCAAAACGCCAGCACCGCAACACCGCCCAGAAAGGCGCGCCGATCCAGGATGGGCGTTGCGGCCACCAAAAGCGTGATCAGCGATAGGCCATGCACACCGATCAGCGCCGC
>JADCFR010000069.1 GCA_020249415.1 Roseomonas sp.
AACCTCACCTATCGGTCCAGCGGGCGGAACTTCAACCCAGTCATGGCCATGGCTGCCGCTTTGCCCATCGCGCAAGTGATGCATATTCGCGAATTGGGTGAGATTGTGCCGGAGAATGTGCATACGCCTGGCATTTTCGTGCAGCGCGTGCTGCGCATTGACCGCGGCCCGGACTGGGCATGAGCAGGCAGGAAAGAAGGGGATCAGACCATGACTGGCTTTGACCGTAAGCAAATGGCCGCCCGTGTCGCGGAAGACATTCCGGAAGGCTGGTTCGTCAATCTTGGCATTGGTATTCCGACCATGATCGCGAATTATGTGCCGCTGGAACGTGAAGTGATTCTGCATTCGGAAAATGGCATTCTGGGCATGGGTCCCGCGCCCGCGCCGGATAAGGTGGACCCGTGGTTGGTGAATGCCGGCAAGCAGGCTGTGACGCTGCGCCCCGGTGGTTCCTATTTCCATCACGCCGATAGCTTTGCGATGATCCGCGGCGGGCATATTGATCTTTGCGTGCTGGGCGCTTTTGAGGTCGCGGCGAATGGCGATATCGCCAATTGGGCGACCAGCGAAAATGACTCAGCACCCGCCGTGGGTGGTGCCATGGATCTCGGCGCCGGTGCCAAGCGGCTTTGGGTGGTGATGGAACACACCACCAAGGATGGCGGGCACAAGATTGTGGAACGCTGCACCTATCCGCTGACCACCCCTGGCGCGGTCAGCCGCGTTTATACCAATCTTGGTGTGCTGGATGTGGTGAAGGGCAAGGGCTTCGTGGTGCGCGATCTGGCGCCCGGTGTGACTTTTGACCAAATCCAGGCCGCCAGCGGCGCCAAGCTGCATACGAACTAAAAGGGTGCCCCTGCGGGCAATGAGGAAACGGGCATGAGTGAGGTTTTGGAAGAACGCGCGGAATCCATACGCATGATCCGCGATAGCGCGGGTGCGGTGGCGCCGCGTGGCGGGGATAGCAAGCGCGTGCGCGGGCTGCGCTTTGTCGCACCTGGTTTTGACAAGCGCGTCTTTGCCCAGATGGGCGAGTTTGGCTGGATTGGGCTTGCGGTAGCTGAGGCTGCCGGCGGCGCCGGGCTTGGCCTGAGTGAGGCGATTGCGCTGACCGAAGAACTCGCGGGCGGCCTTGCCCCTGAGCCGCTGATCCCGGCGATGCTTTCGGCGCGTTTGCTGGCGGGTGCGGATGATCAAGCGCTGCTCGGCCCTTTGCTGGCGGGCCAACAAGTGGTGCTGACGGCCTGGCAGGAACGTGCTGATACGCTGGCCGCGCCTGGTAATGCTGATGCGCCGCGCGTCTTCATTCCGCAAGCCGGTGGTGCTGATGTGTTTCTGCTGCCGGTGCGCGAAGGCGCGGGCCTCGCGCTTTACGCCGTGCCCGCTGCTGGCGCTGATGTAGCCTTGGAAAAGACCATGGATGGCGGGTATTTCGGCACGCTTCGCGCTGACCCTGCGCGCGGCCAGCGCATCGCCGCCGATATCAGCGCTGTGTTGGATCACGCCTTGGATGAGGCCGCGCTCATGACCGCGGGTGCCATGGTTGGGCTGATGGAACGCGCCTTTGACATGACGCTGGCCTATCTGAAAACCCGCCAGCAATTTGGCCGTATCATCGGCACTTTCCAATCCTTGCAGCATCGCGCGGCGGATTTGAAAATTCATCTCGCGCTCACGCGCGCGGCCGTGGAAGCAGCAGCGGCGGCTTTGGATGGCGGCGCGGCGGGTGATGCGCGCAAGGCCGCAGTTTCCAAGGCCAAGGCGCGCGCGGGTGAGAGCGGGTTGATGGTGCTCCGCCAATGCATCCAGCTTCATGGCGGCATTGGCTATACGGATGAATATGATGTCGGGCTTTATCTCCGCCGTGGCATGGTGATTGCCAATCAATTCGGTTCGGCTGCCTTGCATCGCCGCCGCTTCATGGCGCTGGCGCCGGAGGATGCGGAATGAGCGCGCCTGCCGAACCTTTGCGGCAACGCATTCTGGAACAACGCGATGGCGCCGTGCTGATCGTCACCATTGATTGCCCATCGCGCAAGAATGCCATCGCGCCCGTGCTCCGCACCGCGATGGAAGAAGTCATGGAGCGCGCCCATGGCGATGACACGATCCGCGCCATTGTGGTGACGGGCGCCGAGGGCACTTTCTGCGCTGGCGGCGATATTTCTTCGATGGATATTGATAGCACGCTGGCCGGGCGCGAACGCATGCGCCGCACCCATAAGCTCGTGCGCCTCATGGCCAAGGGCGGCAAGCCCGTGGTGGCAGCGGTGGAAGGCTGGGCGGCGGGGGCCGGCATGGCGGTGGCCTGTGCGTGCGATGTGATTGTCGCCGCCGAAGATGCGCGTTTCACGGCAGGTTTTCACAAGATTGGCCTGATGTCCGATATGGGCCTGCCGCATTTTCTGCCCGCGCGTGTCGGCATTGGCCGCGCGCGGCGCATCCTGTTTTTCCATGAGGTGATTGCCGCCCCGGAAGCCGAGCGCATCGGGCTGGTGGATTACCTGGCACCACCCGGCAAGGCGTTGGAAGCCGCTTTGGAAAAGGCGCGCTTCCTGGCAGCCGAAGCGCCAGGTCCCATCGCCTTCACCAAGCAAATCTTTGCCGATGGCCTGGATGAGGCTT
>JADCFR010000007.1 GCA_020249415.1 Roseomonas sp.
AGCAGCAAAACCGCCGCCCTTTCGGCGAGCATGGCGGTTTGCGTATGGCGCGTGGGCGTCGGCCCGGGCGATTCGGCATTTGGCATGGTTGGCTCCTGCAACCACACCCAAGCACAGTCGGGCTCCTTCGGGAAAGCGCACAAGCATTTTCAGTCACAACAAGGTCAGCGCGCCAAGGTTTGATTGACGAACGCCGCCAGGGGCGTGAAGCTCTCGCTCCTGAAACAGGGGAAAGACCCATGGGCATGATGAGAAAGCTGATTTTGGCGGCAAGCTTGATGCTTTTGGGGATCGCGCCCACTCAGGCCCAACGCAACCTCACCATCGGTGCGCAATCCGCCCCTTCGGGCATGGACCCGCATTACCATTCCTCCAACCCGAATAACGCCATCCTGCGGCAGATTTTCGAAACCCTGGTGGATTTCGACACTTCCGGCCGCCTGGTGCCGCGCCTTGCCGAATCCTGGCGTGCGATTGATGATCTCACCTGGGAATTCAGGCTGCGTGACGGCGTCAAATTCCATGACGGCACGCCCTTCACGGCTGAGGATATTGCCTTTTCCTATGCGCGCGTGCCGACCATCACGAATAGCCCCGGCCCCTTCACGCCTTTCGTGCGTAGCATCGCCGCGATTGAAATCCCGGAACCGCGCCGCATTCTGATCCGCACCAGGGAACCCAACCCCTTTCTGGATTGGGACCTTTCCAACATCATGATCCTCTCGCGCAGTCTGCATGCGAATGCCAGCTTGGGCGATTTCAACGCGGGCCGTGCCATGATCGGCACCGGCGCCTATCGCCATGTCAGCTACACGCTGGGCGAAAGGCATGAAATCACCCGCAACCCCAATTACTGGGGTGAAGCGCAGCCCTGGGAAAGGGTGGTGACGCGCTTCATCAGCAATGCCGGGGCGCGTGTTGCAACGCTGCTCTCTGGCGATGTGGATTTGATTGATTTCGTCCCCGTGCAGGATGTGCAACGCCTGACCAATGATGCGCGGCTGTCGGTCTTTGGTGTCGCCAGCAATGGCACCGCCTATCTTTTCCCCGATGCCGCGCGTGACCCTTCACCTTTTGTGACCGACAAGCAAGGCCGCGTGCTGGAACGCAACCCCTTGCGCGATGCGCGGGTGCGGCGCGCGCTTTCGCTCGCGATCAATCGGCAGGGCATTGTGGATCGGCTGCTGATGGGCCAAGGCATGCCGGCGGAACAATTCGCAGCGCCTGCGGTGGCTGACCGCGCGCCCAATATGCCGCCGCCGCGCTATGATCTGGATCAGGCGCGTGCCTTGCTCCGGGAAGCGGGCTATCCCGATGGCTTCCGCATCACCATCCATAGCCCCAATGGCTGGTTCGCCTCAGACACTGATGTGGCGCAGGCCATCGCCCAGGGTTGGACACGCCTTGGCATTGAAACCCGTGTGGAGGTCCTGCCGCCCGCCAATCTTTTCACCCGTGCGACAGCGCGGGAGTTTTCGATGTTCATGACCACCTATACCTCCTCCATCGCGGCCAATACGCTTCGGCAAGTGCTGATGACGCGGAATAGCGAAACCGGCGCCGGCCCCTTCAATCGCCAGCATTACTCCAACCCAGCGATGGATGCGCCCTTGGCAGAAGCTTTGCGCACCATGGATACCGCGCGGCGCAATGCGCTGACCGCGCAAGCCATGCGGATCGGTATTGAGGATGCCGGCGTCATTCCGATTTTCTATCTGAAAGTCTCCTGGGCGGGGCTCAGGAATAAGGTGAAGTATGATGCCTCGCCTTCCTGGTACACCAATGCACTGCTGGCGAGCCCGCCCTGAACGCAGCTTGATAACCACTGATAGGAAAGACTGATCAGTATGGCCGATAAGGAAGCCATGGCGCGGATTACCGCCGCCATTGATGCAAATTTCGACAAGCAGGTGCAGTTCCTGGCGGAGCTGGTGCGCTTCCCCAGCCTGCGTGGCCGCGAAGCGCCCTTGCAGGATTGGTTCGCCCGCCAAATGGCGGCGCGTGGCTATGCGGTGGATCGTTACACGCTGGCCGATGTGCCGCCGCACCCGAAAATGGCGCCCATGGTGGAATGCGATCCCGCTGGCAGCGTGCAGGTGGTGGCGGCCTATCGCGCGAAGAACCCAACAGGCCGCAGCCTGATCCTGCAAGGCCATATTGATGTGGTGCCCGAAGGCCCCGCCGATATGTGGACCCACCCGCCCTATGCCGCCGTGATCCGCGATGGCTGGATGTATGGCCGCGGTGCGCATGACATGAAATCGGGCGTGGCCTGCATGGTCTATGCCATGGATGCCATTCGCGATGCCGGGTTTGAACCCGCCGCCGATGTTTATGTGGAAACGGTGACCGAAGAAGAAAGCACCGGCAATGGCGCGCTTTCGACGCTGCTGCGTGGTTATCGCGCTGACGCTGCGCTGGTACCGGAACCGACGGGCCATACCATCACCCGCAGCCAAACCGGCACCATCTGGTTTCGGCTGCGCGTGCGCGGCATCCCCGTGCATGTCGCGGTGGCGCAGGATGGCAGCAATGCCATCATGTCGGCCTATGTGCTCATCCAGGCGCTGTATGAACATACGCGCAAATTGAATGAGGCCGCGCGGTCCAGCGCCTGGTATGCCGACATCAAGGACCCGATCAAATTCAACCCCGGCATTATTCGCGGCGGTGATTGGGCTTCTTCCACCCCCGCCTGGTGTGAGGTGGATTGCCGCATCGGCCTGGTGCCCGGCACCACGCCGGAAGAAGCCATGGCCGGCATTGAAGCGACGGTGCGCGCCGCTGCCAAGGGTGATGGCTTCCTCGCCAATAACCCGCCCGAGATCGTCTGGACCGGCTTTCAGACCGACCCCTATGTGCTTGAGCCAGGCAGCGAGGCCGAGGCCGTTTTGGCCGCCGCCCATGCCGCGGTCCATGGCGGCAGCCTGCCCGAACGCCGCACCACGGCGGTGAATGACACGCGCTATTACGGGCTGTACTTCGACATCCCAGGGCTCTGTTACGGCCCGAAGGGGGAGGGGGCGCATGCCTTTGATGAGCGGACCTCGATTGAGGATTTGCGCAAATGCACCCGCACCATCGCCACTTTCATCGCCAATTGGTGCGGGGTTAGGCCACGCGATTAAACCTGCCTTCAGCGCCAGGAGGGGCTTGGCCTCAAGCCCGGCAGCGGCCATGCTATAGCGGTGTGGCTGGCGCAAACCAGCTTCCTGAACCTATGGGAGACAGAAGAATGATCCGATTTACCCGCGTCCTTTCCGGCGCGGCCTTGGCGGGGTTGATGGCCATCACCTCCATCCCGGCCATGGCGCAAGCGCCGGCGGCCGATACCATGGCCGCCATTCGCGCCCGTGGGCAGCTTATCTGCTCCACCTCACCCTCTACGGTCGGCTTTTCCTTGCCGGATAGCCAGGGCGTATGGCGCGGGCTTGATGTGGATTATTGCCGCGCCGTTGCCACAGCAATCCTGGGCGACCCTAACCGGGTGCGGATTGTCCCTTCTTCGACGCAGCAGCGCTTCACGATGCTGCAATCCGGTGAAATTGACCTGCTGTCGCGCACCACGACCTGGACGCTGACGCGTGAAGCCTCGCTCGGCCTGGTTTTCGCGGGCATCAATGTCTATGACGGCCAGGGCTTCATGGTGCATCGCGATAGCGGCGTGACCTCGGCGAAGCAGCTTGATGGCGCCACGGTTTGCGTGCAGCCTGGCACCACCACCGAACTCAACATGACCGATTTCTTCCGCACCAATCGCCTGCGCTTCACCCCCGTGGTGATCGAGAATATCGAGGAAATCCGTAGCGCCTTCATCAACAAGCGTTGCGACGCCTATACCACTGATGCGTCATCCCTGGCGTCCTTCGCCGCGGCGCAGGGCGCCAATGCCAATCGCTTCCTGCTGCTGCCCGAAATCATTTCCAAGGAACCGCTTGGTCCCGTGGTCCGCAAGGGTGACTGGCGCTACTTCGATGTTGTGCGCTGGGTGCATTTCGCGCTGGTGACGGCGGAAGAACTCGGCATTACGCAAGCCAATGTCGGCAGTTTCGCCAATAGCACCAACCCCGATATCCAGCGCTTCATGGGCCAGACCGGTGATCTTGGCCAGATGCTGGGGCTTGAGCGGGATTGGGCGCCGCGCATCATTCGCGCTGTCGGGAATTACGGTGAGATCTGGGAACGCAACATGACGCCGATTGGCTTTCCGCGCAGTGTCAACAACCTTTGGAGCAAGGGCGGTTTGCAATACGCGCCCCCGATGCGCTGAAGCCATCAGGGCAAAAGAAAAGGCGGTGGAATTTCCACCGCCTTTTTTGTTGCGTTGGGCTTATTCAGCCAATCGTCAAGCGCCGATCCATGATCTGCTGACGCATGGATTTTTGCAGCTTTTCAAAGGCGCGCACTTCAATCTGGCGCACGCGTTCGCGGCTGATGTTGTAATGCTGCGAAAGCTCTTCCAGCGTGGTCGGTTCTTCCTTCAGCCGGCGTTCGATCAGGATATGCCGTTCACGTTCATTCAGCGTCTTCAGCGCGCCGCTCAGCAATTCGCGGCGGTTTGACATGTCCTGATGTTCAGCGAGTTCCTGTTCCTGGTTCTCGCTCTCATCCACCAGCCAATCCTGCCATTCGCCTTCGCCATCGGCGCGGAGTGGCGCATTCAGGCTATTATCGGCGGCAGAGAGGCGCCGGTTCATCGAAATCACGTCCTGTTCGGGCACCTGCAGCACATGGCTGATCTTGGCCACCTGTTCGGGCTGCAAATCGCCTTCTTCCAGGGCGGACATTTGCGCCTTCAGCCGGCGCAGGTTGAAGAACAGCTTCTTCTGCGCCGCCGTGGTGCCCATTTTCACGAGCGACCAGGAATGCAGGATATATTCCTGAATGGCCGCGCGGATCCACCACATGGCGTAAGTCGCCAGGCGGAAGCCGCGATCAGGGTCAAAGCGCTTGACCGCCTGCATCATCCCGACATTGCCCTCGGAAATCAGCTCACCCACCGGCAGGCCATAGCCGCGATAGCCCATCGCGATCTTGGCGACCAAGCGCAGATGGGATGTGACAAGCTTATGCGCGGCCGGCTCATCGGCATTGTCGCGCCAACGGCGCGCGAGGCTGAGTTCTTCCTCAGCCGAGAGCATCGGGAATTTGCGAATGTCCTGGAGATAGCGGGAGAGGTTGCCCTCAGTCGCCATCGGAATGGCCATAGAAGCTGCCATGGTTTCATACCCTCCTGCACCGGCCTGCTCTGCCCCGAAGGCGGCATCCTGGGCCGATCATTAAATTTACGTCATCTCCCCCAAAGCCCTGACTGGTCGCCTGCCCCCTGAGGGGGCCTTGGCCGGCCGGGTCGCAACTGGCGCCCTGAGGAATCCGACACCGGGTTAATAGCGGGATTAGGGGGGGAATGCAAGAAAAACCGACTGAAATAGTCGGGTTACTCGGCGTTACCATCCAGTAATGTAAGCAGCGCGGCCATGTCCTCGGGCAGCGGGCGTTCGAAGTGCAGCGGCTGGCCGCTGATGGGGTGGCGAAAGCCAAGGCTTGCGGCGTGCAGCGCCTGGCGCGGGAAGGCCAGAAGCGCATCGCGCACCGGCGGCGGCAGGGTGCGGGCAGAGGCCGGGGTGCGGCGCAGATAGACCGGGTCCCCCACCAAAGGATGGCCGAGATGGGCCATGTGCACGCGGATTTGATGCGTCCGCCCGGTCAGCAGCCGGCAGGCAACCAGGGCGCAGGCCGTCCCCCAGGAACGCAGCACCTTATAGCGTGTGATGGCCGGCTTGCCGCGTTCCACCACGGCCATGCGCTTGCGATCCGCCGGGTGCCGACCAATCGGGGCATTGATTTCACCCTCCATGGCCGCCGGCAGCCCCCAGCAAAGCGCCAGATAATGCCGGTCCAGATCACGTTCGGCGAAGCTTTCGGAAAGGCGCCGCAACGCCAATTCGGTCTTGGCCGCGACCATGACGCCGGAGGTGTCCTTGTCCAACCGATGCACAATGCCGGGCCGCTTTTCCCCGCCAATGCCGGGCAGGTCATCCCCGGCATGGGCCAAAAGCGCATTGACCAAGGTGCCATCCTGATTGCCGGGCGCGGGATGCACGACCAGCCCCGCGGGTTTGTCCAGCACGATCAGGTCCGCATCCTCATGCAATATGGTCAGCGGGATATCCTGTGGCTGGGGCAGGCCAGGGATGGCCGCCGGGATGTCGAGCGCGTAAAGCGCGCCGGGGCGAATCGCCTCGGCGGGTTCGCGGAGCGCCTGTCCATCCCGGCTGGCATGGCCCGCGACAATCAGGGCCTTGACGCGGGAGCGGGAGAGAGAACCTATCGCCTCGGCAAGGAAGCGATCGGCACGCATGCCGGCCGCTTCCGGGGGCGCGCGGAATTCGTGGCGTTCGGCGTTCAAAAGGGGGTCTTCCGTGCGGTTGCTCAAGGCTTTGGTGATTGGGATGGGGGTGCTGATTGTGTTCGGCACCGTGACGCTGATTGTGCTGATCGTCCAGCGCACGGCGAATATGGGGAGCAGCTTTACGGCTTCGGGGCTTGGTCAGCCCGAAGGCTCGCGCATTGCTGGCATCGCCGGGGCGGAAAGAACCATCGCGATATGGGTTGTGCGGCCCGATGGGGAAAGGGTGCTGCTGTTTGACCCGGCGCGCGGGCGCGTGGTCGGCGAAATTCGCCCGGGCGAATAGGCGTGGCACATCGCAAGCCCAATTTGCCGCAAAAGCTTTGCGCGGCCTGCAACCGCCCCTTCACCTGGCGCAAGAAATGGGAGCGTGTATGGGAGGAGGTGCGTTATTGCTCGGACGCCTGCCGTGATGGGCGCCGGGCCGCCAGCATTCAAAAGAGCAAAGGCTGAAGCGGGCAGGGGCTTCAGCTTCGCGGCGCCGGGCGCATCATGCCAAGGAGCGCCAGAAAAAACGCCCCGAAGGCCAATTGCAGGCCAAGCAGCATGGCGGTCACGGAAGCAATCGCAAGGCGCATGACATTGCCACCGGCAAGCGCGCCGAAATCCCGCGTGCCCCATTGCGCAACAGCGACAAAGCCAAGCCCAAGGCCAAGCAGCAACAGCACCCCCGCCACCACCAGGGCCGCTTCCAGCCCGAAACGTGAGAGGTTTTGGGGTTCGGGCAGAAGCCCCGTCACCGCGCCATAAGCCCGCGCGAAAACCCAGAATTGCACGGCCTGAAACCCCATCACCACCGCGCCCGAGGCATAGAGCAGGCTATGCACATCAAGCGTAATGCCACCGAGGCGCAGGGGTCCTGCCAGCAACGCCGCCATGGCCAGCGCTCCCAGTGTGAAAAGCACCGCGCCGGGATAAAGAAACAGCCAGCGCGGGCAGAAAATCAGCAAAAACCGCAAATGCCGCCAGCCATCGCGCCAGGACCGCAAATGCGGCGGGCGCGACCGCCCATCGGGAGAAAGCGTGGTCGGCACTTCGGTAATGCGCAGCCCGCGCATGGTGGCCTTCACCACCATCTCTGACGCGAATTCCATCCCCGGTGCGCGCAAATCAAGCGCGGCAATGGCGGCGCGCGAAAACCCCCTTAGCCCGCAATGGAAATCGCGGATTGGCCCGCCGAAGAACACCCGCCCAATGGTGGACAGCACCGGATTGCCCAAATAGCGATGCAAGGGCGGCATGGCGCCAGGGGCAATGCCGCCCTTGAAGCGATTGCCCATCACCAGATCATAGCCATCGCGGAGTTTCGTGATGAAAGGATCAAGCGCGCTGAAATCATAGGAATCATCGCTATCGCCCATGATGACATAGCGGCCTTGTGCGCCCGCAATGCCTGCAATGAGCGCCGCGCCATAGCCTTTTTCGGGCACATCAATCACCCGCGCGCCAAGGCTGCGCGCAATTTCCTGGCTGCCATCACTACTGCCATTATCGGCGATCAGCACCTCGCCCGAAACACCGCTGCGCGCCAAATAGCCCAGCGCCTTTCGGATGCAGGTCGCGAGGGTTTCCGCCTCATTCAGGCAGGGCATCAGGATGGTGAGTTCAAGCTCCGCTGCCTGGCCGTTGCCTGTTGTGGTTGTCGTTTCGACCATGTTGCTGCCCGGATGCCTGCTGCTGCGCTTATGCGATATGACTTTGGTGATACTCCACACCGCCAACCAGGGCGAGATGAAAATGGCGAAGGTGCCGCGCTTGCCAAAGTCCGGTTCTGCCGGAATGATCCCCCGCATGATGCAGCATGCGACACCCGAACCGCTCACCATGTTCGACAAGATCTGGATGCGCCACCGCGTCCTGGAACGCGAAGATGGTCAGGTTTTGCTCTATGTTGATCGCCATTTCATCCATGACGGCACCGCGCCGGCCTTTGAGATGCTGCGCAAGCGCGGCGTCGCGCCCCGCGCGCCGGAGCGAATTTTCGCAACACCCGATCATTATGTGCCCACCGATACGCGCAAGGCCGAAGATATCGTCAATGCGGAATATCGCGGCATGGTGGAATCGCTGGAACGGAATACCGCGGAACATGGCATTCGGCATTTCGGCCTGCAGGATGATCAGCAGGGCATTGTGCATGTCATCGGCCCCGAAAACGGCCTGAGCCAGCCCGGCATGCTTCTGGTCTGCGGTGATAGCCATACCTCGACCCATGGCGCCTTGGGTGCGCTTGCTTTTGGGATTGGCATGACGGAAGTGGCGCATGTGCTTGCCACGCAATGCCTGTGGCAAAGGCGCCCGCGTACCATGCGCATTACGGTTGAAGGTGCGCTTGGTTTTGGCGTGACGGCCAAGGATGTGATTCTGCATATCATCGCGACCATCGGGACGGCAGGCGCGACGGGATATGTGATTGAATATGCCGGTTCAGCGATACGCGGGCTTTCGATGGAAGGCCGGCTGACGCTCTGCAACATGTCCATCGAAGCTGGCGCGCGGGCCGGCATGGTGGCGCCCGATGAAAAGACCTTCGCCTATCTGGCCGACAAAGCCTATGCGCCCAAGGGTGCCGAATGGGATGCGGCGCTGGCGCGTTGGCGCGCCCTGCCAAGCGATCCCGGCGCGCGCTTCGATCAGGAGGTGATGATTGATGCCGCGGCCATCGCGCCCATGGTGACCTGGGGCAATAGCCCGCAGGATGCGCTGCCCGCCGATGGCGTGATCCCCGACCCCGAGGCGGAACAAGACCCAGCCCGCCGCAAGGCATTGCAAGATTGCTTTGCCTATATGGGGCTTTCTGCTGGTATGCCGGTGGCGGCGCTGCGGATGGATCGCGTCTTCATCGGTTCCTGCACCAATGGCCGGATTGAGGATTTGCGCGCCGCCGCCGCCATTGCCCAAACCGGCAAGGTGGCGGATGGCGTGACCGCCTGGGTGGTGCCGGGCTCGGCGCCGGTGAAGCGTCAGGCGGAAGCCGAGGGGCTGGATGCGATATTTAAGGCAGCGGGTTTTGAATGGCGCGAAGCCGGCTGTTCCATGTGCCTTGGCACGAATGGCGAAATCGGTAAGCCGGGGCAGCGCATTGCGTCTACGTCAAATCGTAACTTTCGTGGTCGGCAAGGGGCCGGGGTACGCACGCATCTCATGAGCCCCGCCATGGCCGCCGCTGCGGCTTTGGCTGGGCATATCATTGATATCAGGCAGGTGAAGGGGGCGGGGTAAGGTTATCATGGAACCCTTCATTTCACTGAGGTCCAAGGCTGTGCCACTGGCGCAGGACAATATTGATACGGATCAGATCATCCCGGCGCGCTTTCTGGCGCGGCCACGCGATGATGATCACGGCATCAATTTCTTTCGCGATTTGCGCTTTGATACGGCGGGGAATGAGATTCCCGAATTTCCACTGAACCATCCCGCCTGGCGCGATGCGCGCATCATTCTGGGCGGGCGCAATTTCGCCTGTGGTTCATCGCGCGAAAATGCGGTTTGGGCGCTGCGTGGCTGGGGTGCGCGGGCGGTGATTGCACCATCCTTCGGCGATATTTTTGCCATCAATGCGGTGAAGAATGGCGTTCTGCCCATCATCCTGCCGGCTGAGGCCGTCAGCGCGCTGATCGCGGCCAGCATCGCTGAACCCGAGGCGGAGATCGCGATTGATCTGCCGGCGCAAACCGTCACCGCGCCGGATGGCACCGTGCATCGCTTTGAAATCGACCCCTTCGCCAAGCGCAGCCTGCTG
>JADCFR010000070.1 GCA_020249415.1 Roseomonas sp.
ATGGAATTCATCATCCGCCCGGATTCAGGCGGAGAGCGCGTTATTACCCAAACCAATGAGCTTGGCTTGCAAATCGGCGACCGCGTGATGGTCACCGAAACGGATCGCGCGCGCCTTTCGCGCGAGGTTCCGGGCACCGCTCCCCCGCCGCGCTGAAATCGGCATTGGCCTAAACCCGTGTTTTGGGTTTAGGCTTCTCCCGGAAGGCGCACCCATGCGCCGAGCGGAGATATGGCCATGGATTTGGTGATCAAAGGCAATTGCGTCGTCACGCCTTACGCCATCGGCCCAGCGGAAATTGGCATTGCGGGCGAGAAGATTGTCGCCATTGCCGCACCTGGCAGTCTAACCATACCGGGCCGCGCGCGCGTGGTTGAAGCGGGCGACAGCATCGTGATGCCGGGCGGGATTGATCCGCATACGCATTGCCTTTGGCCCATTCCCGGGCCGGATGGGAAGATTGATCAAACCCAGGGCGCTTCAGTGGTCGGCAAAGCCGCGCTTTATGGTGGCACCACCAGCATTCTGGATTTTGTGCGCTGGACGCATGGCAAGACCATCGAAGGCGCCATCACCGAACGCCATGCCGCCTGGAAGGCCGATGGCTGCCCCTGCGATTACGCCTTTCATATCATGGTGGAGGGTGATCTGCCGCCTGATCTCCCCGCACAATTGGGGGAGGCGATTGAAGCCGGCCACGCCACCACGAAAATTTTTACCACCGACATCACCCCGTCCCGCAAGGGCCGCATGGTTGATTTCGGCGATATCTGGGAAGTGTTTCAGGTACTCGCCGCCAAGGGCGGGCTTGGCGTGATCCATGCCGAAGACAATGACATTGTCATGCATATGTACGCCAAACTCTTCCGCGAAAACCGCGCGGGGTTCGAGAATATGGCCGAGGTTCACAATACGCTCTCGGAAGACCTGTCCTTTCGTCGTGTCATGCGCCTAGCGGAACATGTGCCGGGCGCGGCGCTCTATATGATGCATGTCTCCGCCGGGAATGGCGTGCGCGCCATTCGCGATGCGCGCGCCAAGGGCCTGCCGATCTATGGTGAATCACTGCATCAATACATGCTCTACACCAGTGAGGATTATAAGCGCCCGAATGGGCAAATCTATCACACCTATCCATCGCTGAAGTCTCAGGCGGATCAGGATGAGCTTTGGGCGGGCGCGCGTGATGGCTCGATTTCCTGTGTTGCCACTGACGAACTTTGCTGTTCGCTTGCGGTGAAAACCCAAGGCAAGCGGGTGGATGACACCACCGGCGGCAATTCCGGCGTGGAGCCGCGCGTGGCGGTAATGTATACCGAAATGGTCGGCAAGCGTGGCTTTACGCTTCGGCAATTCGTTGATGCGGTTTCCACCAATGCCGCGAAGATCATGGGCATGTATCCACGCAAAGGCGCGATTGCTGCGGGGGCGGATGCGGATATCTGCATCCTTGATCCCAAGCTGAAGCGCATGGTGCGCGCCGAGGCCCTGCATGAAAGCGACTATACGCCCTGGGAAGGCCGCCAGGTGGATGCCTGGCCCGCCATGACGATTCTGCGTGGCAAGATCATGGTTGAAAATGATCGCTGGGTCGGTGATGCGGCTGGCGGGCAATGGCTGCCGCGACGCATCCCGCAGGAAATCCGCACCGCACCCGCCGTATGAACCCACCCGCGCTACGTGCCTTGCTGGCTGATAGTCTGACCCTTTGGGGGGTCGCCGGGCGCGTGGATATTGCTGATTCCGGCCTGAAAATTACCGTGGGCGATCAGGTGCTGCATGTCGCGCAAGCCGCGCCGGAGGAGGCACCCATGCGCTGGTGGCTCATCAGCGAAACCCGGCGACGCCCGGCGGCTTCCATGCTCGGGCTATTGCGCAGCCTGCGTTACGCGCTGAACGCAACCAGCGCCGAACCGGCCCGCGCGCGGGTTGCGGCGCCATCGTGATTCCCGTTTCGGTCATCACCGGCTTTCTTGGCAGCGGCAAGACCACGCTGCTGCGTTCTGTACTGCGTGATCCCGCCTATGCCGGCAGTGCGGTGATCGTCAATGAATGGGGCGATATCGGGCTCGACCATGAATTGCTGGAAACATCGGAAGAAAACCTGCTCGGCCTTGCCAATGGCTGCCTTTGCTGTGCCACGCGCGGCGATCTGGCACGCACGCTGATTGATTTGGCGGCAAGACGCCGATCAGGCGCGGTCACCTATCACCGCGTGCTGATCGAAACGTCGGGCCTAGCTGACCCCGCGCCCATTCTGCACACGCTGCTGATGGACTCAAGCATTGCAGAGGACCATCGCGTGGAAGCGGTGGTGACAGTGGTGGATGCGCTGCTGGGTGCCGAGACCATCGCGCGCCATCCGGAAGCCGCGCAGCAGGCGATGTTGGCGGATCGGCTGCTGCTCAGCAAAACTGATCTTGCGCCCGATACATCGGCGCTGGAGGCGCGGCTCGCGGCGCTCAATCCCGGCGCGCCGATCTTGCGCGCGGTGCAAGGCGCCATTCAACCCGATGCGCTCTTTGCTTCCGCCGCACGGCCCGCTGCCTTGCAGCATTGGCTGGGAGCCATCGCGACACCAGGCGCGCGCCATAGCCTGGGGGTGGAGACCATTTCTATCCTGCGCGAAGACCCCCTGCCCGCTGTGGTGCTGCCACTATTCCTGGAAGCCTTGGCCGAACATGCTGGCGAGAAATTGCTGCGCATGAAAGGCATCATCCGTGTTGCGGAGGCGCCGGAAAGGCCAGCCGTGCTGCATGGCGTGCGCCATGTGCTGCATCCCATTCAATGGCTGGAAGATTGGCCATCGGCGGATCGGCGTTCCCGCCTGGTGCTGATTGGCCAGGGCATTCCGCAATGGTGGCCAGCGCGGCTTTTGGAAGCCCTGGAAGAAGAAGCGCGAGGCTAACCAGCCTTGCGAATGGCGGCCCAGATACGCGCCGGCGTTGCCGGCATTTCGATATGGTGAATGCCAAGCGGGCGCAGCGCATCCACCACCGCATTGATCAGCACCGGCAAGGCGCCGACCGTGCCGGCCTCCCCCGCGCCCTTCACGCCTAGCGGATTGGTCGTGGTTGGCACTGGGTTGCTTTTCACCACCATCTCGGGAAAATCTGCTGCGCGCGGCATCAGATAATCCATGAAGCTTGCGGTCAAAAGCTGACCATTCGCGTCATAGCGAATATCCTCGCCAAACACCTGCCCCAGCCCCTGCGCAATGCCGCCATGGATTTGGCCCTTCAGCAGCAGCGGATTGATCACGGTGCCGACATCATCCACCACAATGTAAGCAACGGTCTCAGCTTCGCCGGTTTCGGGATCTATTTCCACCTCGGCGATATGGCAGCCATTGGGGAAGGTCGCATCGCCAGGCCGCGTGATAAGCAAGGCGGAAAGCCCAAGTTCTTCGCCCATCGGTAATTGGCCGGGGATATAGCTGCGGCGCGCGAGGGCTTCGATACCAATGCCGCGGTCTGTCCCCGCGATGCGGAATTGCCCTTCGCTGAATTCAATATCGGCTTCCGCCGCTTCCAGGAAATGCGCAGCGATCTTCTTGCCGCGCGCAATGATGCGCTCTGCCGCGCCCACCAGCGCACCACCCGCCGCCATCATGGAACGAGACCCGATGGTACCACGCCCATGCGTTACGATATCAGTATCACCATTGATGAAGCGGATGCGCTCAGCCGGAATCCCCAAGCGTTCTGAGGCAATCTGGCGAAACACCGTTTCATGCCCCTGGCCGTGATTATGGCTGCCCATCAGTAGGGTCACGCTGCCGCCGGAATCGAAGCGGATTTCAGCCGCTTCTTCCAATGGCCCGCGATGCGGCCCGCCGGCGCTTTCAATCGCGTTTGCTATGCCGATCCCGCGCAGCTTGCCGCGCGCCTTGGCTTCCGCGCGGCGTGCCTCAAACCCTGCCCAATCCGCAGCTTGTAGGGCGAGTGCCATATTCTTCGGGAAATCGCCGCTGTCATAGGTATAATCAAGCCCAGTGCGAAACGGCATGGCGTCCGGCGGGATCAGGTTTTTCTCCCGCAGCGCAATCCGGTCCAGGCCCATTTCATCCGCGGCCAAATCAATGATGCGCTCAATCGCGTAAATCGCCTCCGGCCGCCCGGCACCGCGATAGGGCGCGGTCGGCTGCGTATGCGTGAAAATGCAGCGCACTTCGGTGAAGATATGCGGCGTGCGATAAACCCCCGCGAGCCCGCCGACATTATTCGTGGCGGAAACCGGCCCCTGCCAGGCAAGATAGGCGCCGACATTACACAGCGTATGCACACGAAAGCCGAGGAAGGTACCGTCCGCCGCCAGCGCCAATTCCGCCTTTGAGACGTTGTCGCGCGCATGCGTATCGGCCAAGAAACTTTCCGTGCGCGTCGCGGTCCAGCGCACCGGACGGCCAAGCCGCTTCGCGCCATGCAGCGCCAGCACATATTCCTGAAACGGGCTTTCCTTCATGCCAAAGCCGCCGCCCACATCGGGCGAGATGATCCGCAGCCTATTCGATGGAATCTTCAGCGCGAATTCGGCGATTTCATTGCGCATGACATGCGGCAATTGCGTGCCGGTGGTCAGCGTATAGCGTTCTTCCACCGGATCATAGCTCGCCAGCGCATTGCGCGGTTCCATAGGATTGGCGGAAACCCGCGTAATGCGGAAATCAAGCCGCGTGATATGCGCCGCGCGCGTGAAGGCAGCATCCACCGCCGCCGCATCACCCAAGCGGAACAGGACGCTTTCATTTTCTGTCGCCAAATCGGGCCAAAGCTGCGGCGCATCGGGATTGATCGCCTCTGCCACATCCGTCACCACCGGCAGAGGCTCATATTCAACAATGATTGCTTCCGCCGCATCCTGCGCGGCAGCGCGCGATGTCGCGATCACCGCCGCCACCGCGTCTCCCACATAGCGCACCTGCCCCATCGCCAGCATGCGCCAGGGCGTCTGCGCCAAGGGC
>JADCFR010000071.1 GCA_020249415.1 Roseomonas sp.
GCCGCGGTGATCACCACGCCATTGGAACGCCCGCCCACAAAGGTCTAGATGCGTGATGCATAGCCCTGCGCCAGTATCATCGCAGTCGGCAGGTCAATCGCAATCCGCCCCGCCATGGCGATCCGCGCCTCCTGCCCTGTATTGCCAAGCCGGCCGGCCAATTCCACCGCGCAGATCGCGACCAGCACCTGCCGTGCTTCGATCCGTGAAAGCCCCTCGGCACGGCAGGTCACGCCGCGTGGGCTATCGGGCACGGGCAATTCAAAAGTGACACCGGGCGCAATGCGCCGCGCCGTCAGGCTCCAGCTTTCAAATTGCCGGCGCCAGGGAAGCAGCGCGCCATCGCGCTCGGCATCGGGCGGGTCATGGGTGAAGCTTGTGATACCGCCATTATCGCGGCGCAGGACTGCCAGCCTTTCGCCACGCAACGCCTCTGGCGCCAGCATAAGGCGCGTCGCGCGCGCCGGCGCATCACGCTCCACGCCCGCAACGCTCAGGCAATCGCGCCGCGGCGCGCGGTCCAGCCTTTCCCATTGCTCACGGCAGAGCTTCCGCCACGGCCCCCAAGCCGCGCCACCAATCGCCACTGGCGCCGTGGCGGGCGTGACGGGTGCGCTGAGCGGCAGAGGCGGCGCCACGCTGCGCCAATCCGGCGCTTGAGCATAGGCGCTCGCCCCGCAAAGGCCGAGCGCAAGCAGCAGCAGGCGCAGCACGCGCTAAAACGCGCCCGGCGTAGGGATGGCATTGATGCCAAGGCTGCGCGCCGTATCGGCAAGGATGTCCCAGGTGGTGGCATCCACCGGAATGCCGCCGGCCAATCGCGCGGCGCGTGTGGCCCTTTCCTTCTCACCAGCCACCAGCACGGGCTGGTCGGGATCAGCGGGCGGGGATGCCTTCACATGCGCAATCACCGCGGCCATTTCGGAACGGAAGGCGGCCAGGTCGCCAAATCGCGCGGGGTCAATCACGAAGGCAAGCCAGCCATTGACGATGCTGCCATCCTTTGTGTGATGCGGCGCCGCTGTCACGCCACCAATCAGCGCCCCGGCCAGGATTTCGCACATGAGCGCAAGCCCATAGCCCTTATGCCCACCAAAGGGCAGCAGCGCGCCGCGCGGCTGGTCCCGATACAGCACACCCGGATCATTGGAGGGCCTGCCCTTGGCATCCACCAAGGCACCATCCGGCACTGGCTTGCCGGCATTGAAGGCAACGCGGCATTTGCCAAGTGCGATGGCCGCCGTCGCGAAATCCAGAATCAGCGGGTGTTCGCGCGCCGCCACCGCCGGCACGGCCACGCAAACCGGATTGGTGGACATGCGCCCATCGGTCCCGCCAAAGGGCGCCACCGCGCCGGGGCCGGATACGCCATTGACGAAATGGACCGAAATCATCCCCGCCCGCGCCGCCTGTTCACCGTAGGAACCGATGCGCCCCAGATGATGCACATTGCGCAGCGCCATCACCGCATGGCCATGCTGGCGTGCAGCATTGATGGCCCAATCCATGGTGATGCGCCCGATGCGCTGGCCATAGCCCATCTTGCCGTCAAACACGGCGAGCGATGCTTCCTGCCGCACCGCTTCCGGCATGGCGCCGGCATTGAGCTTCCCGGCGCGGAGATTTTCCACATAGCGCACCAGCAGCATGATGCCGTGGCTGTCATGGCCTTGCAGATTCGATTCCAGCAAATGATCCGTGACCATCGCCGCTTCATCTTCGGCGCTGCCGCCAGCGCGGATCATGGCATGCACCAGGCCGCGCAAGGCAGCGGGATCAACGCGGAGCATCGGGGCGGCGGCCATGGGCTTTCTCCGTTCGGCAGGTGGGGCGCGGCTGAAAGCTTGCCCCAGGGCAGCCCGTTCAGGAAGCCCGCCTCCGCCGCTCGAAGGACCACGAAGCTTGCCGCGCCCCGCACTGGCCCCTATACCCGCGCGCACATGCCAGCCCGCCCGGGCCGGCCCCGTTTCAACCGCGAAGATGCAGGTATTCCGATGGCGAAGATGCAAGCCAACCAGATGCGCGCCGGTATGGTTATTGAATTTGAAGGCCAGCGCTACACCATCCTGAAGCAGAACATCATGATCCCCGGCAAGGGCGCTGCGGTGATCCAGGTGGAAATGCGCAATGTGAAGACCGGCGCCAAGAAGGACCAGCGCTGGCGCACCGCCGATACGGTGGAGCGGCTCACCACCGAGGATAAGGAATTCACCTATTCCTATGAGGATGGCACGAACCTGGTGCTGATGGACCCGGAAACCTTCGAACAGACCCTGGTGCCCAAGGATATCCTGGGCGACCGCCTGCCCTTCTTGCAGGAAAACATGACGGTCAATGTGAAGCTGATCGAAGGTGAGCCGGTTTCGATGGACCTGCCTGAGACGGTGACGCTTGAGATTGTGGAAGCCGATCCGGTGGTGAAGGGCCAGACCGCGTCTTCATCCTATAAGCCGGCGGTGCTTTCCAATGGTGTCAAGGTGATGGTGCCGCCCTTTATCACGGCGGGTGAAAAGATTGTGGTGAAGACCGCCGATGGCACCTATTACGAAAGGGCGAAATAAGGCGGACCGGGCCGGGGGCGACACTGCCCGTCCATTCATCTATTTTTTAAGAATAATGGCCCAAGGGTGAAAAATCCCCGGGACGTTAAGAGTTTATTAACCTTCGCATGGTTCTCTCAGCACACGTCGCAAAATGCGGTGGAACAAAAGGTGCCATCACCCTCGCCAGAAGGTGGCGCCGAGGCAACGGAAAAACTCCGATGACGTTGAATTCGGTTAATACAAATGTTCAGTCCGTCATTGCGCTGCAAGTCCTGAACGGCACCAACCGCGAGCTGTCCACCACACAGAAGCGTGTTTCTACCGGATACCGGGTTGTGGATGCGCGCGATGATGGTGGCGCATTTGCTGTCGCCCAATCCGTGAAGTCGGACATGGCGGGCGTGGTCGCCGTGAATGAGCAATTGGGCGGTGTAAAAGGTATCCTGGAGACGACTTTTGCGGCGCTTTCCGTGGTTTCGGATACCATGAAACAGCTTCGCGTGACGCTCACCCGCCTGGCGGATGGTGCCATTAGCACCGATCAGCGCGACACATATGAGGAACAATACGTGCTCCTGGCGCAGCAAGTCGCAAGCTTTGTGGGTGATGCCTTTTACAATGGCCGTACCCTGCTTTCGACTGTTTCAGCCAGTGGTGGTGGGGACATCACAGCCATTCGGAATGAGGAAGGCGGGCTGTTCACCATCGAAGCAGTAAATGGTGCCAATTTGACCCTCCCGCTGACCGCACCAACAAGTGCTGCCCAGGCGCAGAGCTGGATCCAGAATGGCGGCAATTTTGACGACGTGACCATTGAGATCAGCAAAGCGCTCAATCGTTTTGGGGCTGCGATGGCCTTTGTGGGAGACCAGATAAGCTATAACTTCAAAAAAATGGACGCCATGACCGTTGGCCTTGGCTCACTTGTAGATGCCGATCTGGCCCGGGAGAGTTCGACGCTTGAAGGGCTTAGGGTCCGCCAGCAGCTTGGGGTCCAGACTTTGGGCTTGGCCAATCAGGGGCCGCAGGTTCTGCTTAACCTCTTCCGCTGAGCCCAGCGGGCTGGCAGGCCTTGGCCCGAAAGCGTCCAGCCCTGTGCTGGGCGCTTTTTTTGAGTGGCCGCCGGGCAATGCAATGAACCTTTGACAGTGGCGATTGCCCTGGCGGACACCCTGGTTGATGGGCCCTGGCCTCGCAGAATAGCTGCGCATTAATCTGCCTGGTAAGTCTTGCTAAAGAAAAATTGACCGATCCTTAGGTTTTCAGTGCCGCGTTTAGTTTTTGTTAACTATCGGCGGTCAAGATGACATTGCTCCGCAAAAAGCGGGTGGCAAACTGGCAATCGCTACTCTGGGTAGAGCGAGCGCCAATGGAAAGGGGAAGACCCCAATGTCTGCAAATTCTGTCAATACCAACCGGCAGGCCGTATTTGCCCTGCAATCCCTCAATCAAACCAATTCCGACCTTGGTGTCGTGCAGAAGCGGGTTTCCACCGGCTTCCGCGTGGCTGACGCGCGCGATGATGGTGGTGCCTTTGCCGTGGCACAGGCGGTACGTTCCGATGTCGCCGGTGTTACTGCGGTGAATGAGCAACTTGGTGGCGTCAAGGGTGTGCTGCAAACGACCTTTGCAGCGCTCACC
Source organism: Roseomonas sp. (assembly GCA_020249415.1). Taxonomy (GTDB): domain Bacteria; phylum Pseudomonadota; class Alphaproteobacteria; order Acetobacterales; family Acetobacteraceae; genus Neoroseomonas. The sequence continues at coordinate 4,185 of JADCFR010000071.1, forward strand.
CAGGTGTCTGATACCATGAGGCAGGCGCGCGCTGCGCTGACCCGCCTTGCCGACGGCGCCATCTCTAGCAGTCAGCGGGCGCAGTATAATGAGCAGTATCAGCAACTGGCTACGCAGATCACCGACTTCATCGCGGATGCCAAATATAACGGACGCACGCTGCTGTCGACGGATACGGCCGCTGGCGGCGGTCCCATTCAGGGCATTCGCAATGAAGAAGGTGCTACTTTTACTGTTCAGGCGGAAGATGGGGCCGTCCTGCAGATCACCAACACCACTTTTACCTCTGCCGCTAACGCCCAAGCCTACCTGAATGGTGGTTTCGTGACCGTGGAGGACAATATTGCGACAGCGCTCAATAAGTTTGGCGCTAATCTGCAGTATATTGAGAACCAAAGCACTTACAACAGCAAAAAGGTTGACGCCCTGAATGATGGCCTCGGGGCGTTGGTCGATGCCGATCTGGCAAAGGAAAGCTCCAGGCTACAGGCGTTACAGACGCGACAGCAGCTTGGCGTTCAAACCCTGTCGCTCGCGAACCAGGGGCCGCAGGTTCTGCTTAGCCTCTTCCGCTGATACCAAACGGAGCGCGGGGTTAATCTCCGTGACCCGAACCTAATCTGGTGGCGCCGGCTCAGGCCGGGGCCACCAACCCAAAAACGGAGACAAAAAATGTCAACGCTCGTTCTCGAACTCCGCCAAGGCGATATGATGATCGTCAATGGCGCACCCATTCGGTTTCGCAACCGCGCGCGAATTGAACTCACTGCCAAGGCGCGCTTCCTTTTCGGCAAGCAATTGATGACGCCCGATATGGCCAATACCCCGGCCAGGCGTATCTATTTTGCCCTGCAGACCGCCTATATCGGCGATCACGAGGAAAGAAAGCTTGGCCTGGAACAGGCAAAGCAGCTTATTGCCGAATTTCGCGAAGCCACCACCTCAACGCTTGCGCGAGAATATCTCGATCGCGCCCTGTCCCTCGCTGAGGAAGATCAGTGCTATCAGGCCCTGAAATTCGCCCGGCGCGTGATGCGGCATGAAGAAGTGGTGCTGGGCTTGACGCCCATTGCCCAATTCGCCACTGCGACGGAGTGAAGTCAGACGTCATGAGCCAGATGCTTGGAACGCGCGGTTATGGCGCCACATTACGCACCCGCAGCCTGCGTGAACAGGAAGCGGACGTCATCCGCCGGGTGAACTATGCCCTGAAAGCGGCAGTGAATGCCGATGCCATTGATCGCGCCCGGGCGGTTGCCGATAACCGGCGCCTCTGGTTGGCGATTGAATCCGCGATACTCCACCCCGCCAATCAATTGCCCGATGCGCTCAAGGCTTCCATCGTGCGCCTTGGCCGGTCTGTTCAGCGGGAAATGGATCAGGAAGCGCCGGATGTGGCGTTCCTGATCAACATCAACGATCAGATGATCGCGGGCCTTTCGGGCGATCCGGGCTGAACCGCCCGCTTCAGATCATACGCATGAGCGTTCCATCGCGCCTGATGGCGTGGTGGAATAGCGCGCCGCCAATATGCAGCGCAATCAGCAGCACCAGAAGCCAGCCGCCTATGGTGTGGAACAGCGATAGGATTTTAGCAAGGCTTTCCCAGGCTTCCATGAATTTCGGGAATTCGATGAAGCCAAGATAGGCAGTCGCCCCCTGCATCGGAAAACCCCAGGCATTGGTGGCCATGAAGCCAAGCAGGGGCTGGATGATCAACAGCGCATACAACGCATGATGCACGGCGGCTGAGGCAGTGCGCATCATCTTCGGCATGTCATTCGGCAGGCTCGGCGGCGGGCTGAGCCAGCGCCAGATTAGCCGGGCAATGGCAACAAACAGGATGGTCAGCCCTGCGCTTTCATGCAGCGCGTAAAACCCCATCTTGCTCGCATCCTTCACATGCTGGATGACAAACCCAAGCGGCAGCGCCACCAGCATCAGGCCAAGCGTCACCCAATGAAACAGCTTCGCAATCGCGCCATATTGCCCCGCCGGATGCGCCGCATCCGCCCCCTTGGGCGGCAAGGCTGCCATGCCATCCATGATACTCTCCCGTCTTGTTGCGCAGAGCATGACACGAAGCGCGCCGAGCACGCGAGGGGTATTGCAGCATGATCGCCGCCCATGCGGATTGGAGCCTTGATGCCCGCAAGCGCTGGGTCTGCATCGCCCGCCGCCGGGGAGGGCAATGGCAGGCGAGCGCCCCGCGCCCGGTTGGTGACCCCGCCACCTTGGCCGCGCATCTGATTGCGGAAGGCGGCCCGGCAGCCTTGGGGCTTGATCTGCCGCTTGGCGTGCCGCGCGGCTTCGCCGCCACGCGTTCTGAGCCAGGCTTTCCGACCTTTCTGGCGGGACTCGCGGGAAAGGCTGATTTCTTCGCGGTATCGCCAACGCTCGATACCGTTTCCCCCGCCCGCCCCTTCTACCCGGCGCGTGGCATCAAGGGCATGACGCGCGCTGGCCACGCTGCGGCGCTTGGCCTGCCCGATGCCGCCGGCCTGTCCCGCTTATGTGACCGCGCCACGGCAGAACGCCCCGCCGGCGCGCCAGTGTTTTGGACCCTCGGCGCCAATCAATCCGGCAAGGCCGCCATCAGCGCCTGGCGTGATTGGCTTGCCCCCGCCCTTGCCGCCGGCGCACCCTTCCGCCTTTGGCCCTTTGCCGGGGCGCTGCATGATCTGCTCCGCCCAGGCCAGCTTGCCATGGCCGAGGTCTATCCCGCGGAAGCCTTGCGCCATCTCGGCCTGAAATTGGCCGGGTCAAAACGCGCCGAGGCACCGCGCCGCGCACTCGCCCCTGCGCTGCGTGACGCCATGGCCGCGCTGCACGTCTCCCCTGATGCAGCCTTGGCTGAGATGATCCGAGCCGGCTTCGGCACCGATGCCGCGGGTGAGGATCGCTTTGATTCGCTGATCGGCCTGCTTGGCCTGATTGGCGTGGTGGATGGCAAACGCCCGGATTTCATCCCACCCGACCCGTTGATTCGCGCCTGGGAGGGCTGGGTCTTGGGCCAAACCGCCCTGCCGCTTTAACCGAGCGGCACGCCCGCCGCATCCTTCGCCGTGCGGATGGTCTGCAAGGTCTGCACGCGCAGCACATTCGCCGCACCCGTCAACCGCGCGGTCAATTCATTCTCATGCGCCGTATTGCGCGCCACGAGTCGCAGCAGGAAATCCCCACCGCCCCGGATCATGTGGCATTCGCGCACCTCAGGCCAGGATGTCGCCAGCGCTTCAAACGCATCCAGCACGCTTTGCTTTTGTGATTCGAGGCCGACCAGCGCGAAGAACATCACCTCCCACCCGAGCGCGGTGGGGTCTAGATCCGCGTGATAGCCGCGAATGATCGCTTCTTCTTCGAGCCGTCGCAAGCGCCGGAGGCAGGGTGGTGCAGAAAGATTGACGCGGCGCGCCAATTCCACATTGGTGATGCGGCCATCGGCCTGGAGCTCCGCCAGAATCTGACGGTCCAGCGCGTCCAGGCCCGGATCGGGGGCAGGGGTCTTGGGATTGGGCACCACCCTTCATTGCTCAAAACCGGGCTGCCGCGCAATATCATTTCACGATACGCCATCGGCCACGCCGCCGCTTGCCCGAAAGGGGCGGCTGGCCGATATCAGGCGAGAAAATTCAGGGGTGCGGATCGTGGCCGAGACATTTCACAGCAAGCTACTCATTCTGGGGGCCGGGCCGGCCGGCTATACGGCGGCGATCTATGCGGCGCGGGCGGGGCTGGCGCCTTTGCTGGTGGCGGGCATGCAGCCTGGTGGGCAGCTCACCATCACCACGGATGTGGAAAATTACCCAGGCTTTGCGGAAGCCGTGCAAGGTCCCTGGCTGATGGACCAGATGGCCGCGCAAGCCATGCATTGCGGCACCAAGCTGGTGCAGGATGTCATTACCTCGATTGATCTCTCGCGCCGGCCCTTCCGCGCGGTGGGTGATTCGGGTGATGTCTATGTCGCGGATGCGCTGGTGATCGCGACCGGCGCGCAGGCGCGCTGGCTTGGCATTCCGGGGGAGAAGGAATTGGGCGGTTTTGGTGTTTCCGCCTGCGCCACCTGCGATGGCTTCTTCTATCGCGGCAAGGATGTGGCGGTGATTGGCGGCGGCAATTCCGCGACCGAGGAAGCGCTCTATCTTTCCAACCTCGCGCGCCATGTCACGCTGATCCATCGGCGCGATTCCCTCCGTTCCGAAAAAATCCTGCAACAGCGGCTTTTCGCCAAGCCGAATGTTTCGATCATGTGGAATACGCTGACGGAAGAAGTGCTCGCCGATACATCAGGGCGCATGCCGGTCGCGCGCGGTTTGGCGCTGCGTGATCGGATCACCGGCGAGGCGCGCGAATTGAAGGTGGATGGGGTTTTTGTCGCCATCGGCCATTCACCAGCGACGGCACTTTTCCAAGGCCAGATCGCCATGGATGCGGAAGGCTATATCGAAACCACGCCGGGCAGCACGCGCACCTCCATCCCTGGTGTCTTCGCCGCCGGCGATGTGCAGGACAAGATCTATCGTCAGGCGGTCACCGCCGCCGGCACGGGCTGCATGGCAGCACTTGAGGCGGAA
>JADCFR010000072.1 GCA_020249415.1 Roseomonas sp.
ATGCGTTCCGCGGCACGCCAAACCCCGCGCACAAGTGGCATATCGCCAATGCTGCGCACGCGCACGAGATCAGCCTTGAGCCCCGCAGCAAGCCGCCCGCGATCAGCCAGCCTTGCCATGCGCGCAGGCGTGTCTGTTACCATCGCAATCGCTTGCGGCAGGGTAATCCCGCCCGCCTCTACTGCGCGCCAGGCGGCTTCCAGCATGGAAGCGGGAACGTAGTCTGACGCAAAAGCCTGCGCGAGGCCTTCGCGCACCAGATCAGCCGCCGCGACATTGCCGGAATGGCTGCCGCCACGCACAATATTGGGCGCGCCGGCGATCACCTCCACCTTCAAATCCCGCGCGGCACGCGCCGCTTCCATGGTGACGGGGAACTCGGAAATCGTGATGCCATCAGCCAAATTGCGTGCCATTTCGGAAGGCGTGTTGTCATCATGCGATGCCAGCGGCAGATTGCGATGGCGAATGCGATCCAGCAACCATGTGCGCTGCTTTTCGCGGAGTTCCGCGCGCTGCGCCAACAGGCTGTCAATCCGTGCCTTTACCTCAGCATCATTCCATTGCGTCTGGCGCTTGCGCATGGCCGCGTAGCGGACCAGATCGCGATATTGCCCAACGCCCGGCGAGTGATCCATCAGGCTGACCATCACCACGCGCGGATGGTCTGCGACCGGGTCAAGCGCGGGCGGCATGTCACGCGCGGGCAATTCGCAGCGCAGATGCAGAAAATGCTCACCCTTCAGCGCGCCCATATCGGCGAGTTCATCCAGATCACGCACGCCATCCAGAAACGTCTGGCCCCGTTCGGTATCAAAACCAAGATCACCCAGGCAAAGCGCATCCAGAATGGTGGTAACACCAGCGGCGACACATTGCGCATCATGCGCAATCATGGCGGAACGCGATGGCCACCGCGCATTGGCACGCGGCAGTACCTGGCGTTCCAGATTATCCGTGTGGACATCGACAATGCCGGGGATCAGATGATCACCTTCCAGATCAAGCGCGCCTGGTGTCCGGCTGCGGCCAGATTGGATATCCGCAACCAGCCCATCGCGTAGCACCAGCGTGCCATCCAGCACCGCATCGGGTAGGACAAGTTTTGCGTTGGTCAGAATAATCTCAGCGCTCATGCGGCATCCTGCATGGGTTCAACGGTGAAAACACGATCCGCCACGGCTTCGCGCACTTCGGCATCATGGAAAATACCGACAATGGCGGTGCCGGCCTGCTTCGCCTCATGGATCAGGCCAATGACAATGGCGCGATTGGCGGCATCAAGGCTGGCGGTGGGTTCATCGAGCAATAATACCGGATAGCCTGGCCCAAACCCGCGTGCGAGGTTCACGCGCTGCTGCTCCCCGCCTGAAAACGTCGCAGGCGGCAGGCCGTGCAGCCGTTCCGGCAGGTTCAGCCGATCCAGCAGGGCGGAGGCGCGGGACAATGCCGTATCGCGCGCCATGCCACGCGCCACCATGGGCTCGGCCACGATATCGCGCGTGCTGACACGCGGAATGACGCGCAGGAATTGCGAAACATAGCCAATGCTCTCCCGCCGCGCCTCGATCACGGCGCGCGGTTCGGCGCTGGCAAGGTCAAGCTCTGCCCCGCGATGCATCAACACTATGCGCCCCACGCCCGCGCCGTAATTGCCGTGAAGGCAGCGCATAAGCGTGGATTTGCCCGCACCTGACGGTCCGGAAAGCGCGACGCATTCGCCTGCCTGCACCGCAAGGTCAACGCCAGCAAGCACAGGAATGCGCGTGCCACCTTGCAAATGCAGCGTGAAGCTTTTGCCCAAGCCTTCAGTACGGAGAAGAATGTTCATGCTGCCAGCACCGATGAAACCAGAAGCTGCGTATAGGGGTGCTGCGGATCATCCAGCACACGATCCGTCAGACCCTGTTCCACCACCTGCCCGCGCCGCATCACCAAAATCCGGTCTGCCAGCAAGCGCGCAGCGGCGATATCATGCGTCACGATCAGCACCGAAAGCCCCAATTCGCGCACCAGCGCGCGGATCAGATCCAATAAGCGCGCCTGGACCGAAACATCCAAGCCGCCGGTTGGTTCATCCATGAACACCAGCTTGGGGCGCGTGACCAGGGTGCGTGCGATTTGCAGGCGCTGCTGCATGCCACCCGAAAAATGCCGCGGCAGATCATCAATCCGCGCTGCGTCAATTTCCACACGTTGCAGCCAGGCCTTGGCTTCTTCGCGGATATTGCCGTAATGCCGCGCGCCGAGCGCCATCAGTCTTTCGCCGACATTCCCGCCGGCTGAGACACCCATGCGCAAACCGTCGCGTGGGTTTTGGTGCACAAAACCCCAATCACTCCGCATCAGCCGGCGCCTTTCGGCTTCGGTCATGCCAAGTACATCGCGGCCAAGGTAATGCACAGCACCTGCATCAGGCGCCATTTGGCCGGCCAGCACACGCAATAGCGTTGTCTTGCCCGAACCGCTTTCACCGACAATCGCGACGACTTCACCGGCGGTGACATCAAGCGCCACATCATCCAGCGCGGCAATGGCGCCGAATTTCAATTGCAGCCCTTGGGCTTTCAGCAGCAGATTCATTCCGCAGCCGCCTTTGGCGCTTGCTGCCGTTCCTGGCAGTAATCCGTATCAGAACAGATAAAGGCGCGCCCGCCTGCATCATCCGTCACCAGCTCATCCAGATAGCTGGTCTTGCTGCCGCAAATCGCGCAGGCATGCGGCGCGCGAATGGGGCGGAAGGGGTGATCCTCAAAATCAAGGCTGCGCACCGGCGTATAGGGCGGCACGGCATAGATGCGCTTTTCGCGCCCGGCGCCAAAAAGCTGCAAGGCCGCCATTTGGTGCATCTTGGGATTGTCAAAGGCCGGGATAGGCGATGGCGACATCAAATAGCGTTCATTCACCATCACCGGGTAATCATAGGCTTTCGCGATATGGCCAAGCCGCGCGATATCCTCATAAAGCCTGACATGCATCAGCCCGTAATCTGACAGCGCATGCAGCCGCCGCGTTTCCGCCCGGCGCGGTTCCAGCTTGAACAGAGGTTCCGGTTGCGGCACCTGATAGACCAGGATTTGATTTTCGGTCAGCGGTTTTTCCGGAATGCGATGGCGTGTCTGGATAATGCTGGCCTCACCCGTCGCTTCCGTGGTCGCAATGCCGGCAACGCGCGTGAAGAAGCGACGGATGGAAACCGCATTGGTGGTATCATCGGCGCCCTGGTCAATCACTTTCAGCACATCTTGCGGCCCAAGGATGGAGGCCGTGACCTGAATGCCCCCCGTGCCCCAACCATAGGGCAACGGCATTTCACGCGCACCAAAGGGAATCTGGTGACCAGGAATCGCGACCGCCTTCAGGATGGCGCGGCGGATCATCCGCTTCGTCGTCTCATCCAGATAGGCGAAGTTATAGCCGGCTTCGGTCATTCCGCAGCCTCCCGCAGCTCAGCCTCGGCACCGCGGCGAATGGTACGCAAATTTTCAAGCTCGCTCTGGAAATCCACGTAATGCGGCAGCTTCAGATGCTCCACAAAGCCGGTCGCTTCGATATTGTCGGAGTGATACAGCACGAATTCTTCCTGCTGCGCCGGTGCATCCGCTTCTTCGCCCAATTCGCGTGCGCGCAAGCCCCGATCCACTAGCGCCATGGACATCGCTCGCCGCTCCCCATGGCCGAAAACCAGGCCATAACCGCGCGTGAATTGCGCGGGTTCCGTGCGGCTGCCCGCAAATTGATTGACCATCTGGCATTCGGTGATGCCGATATCGCCGATATCAATGGCAAAACCCAATTCAGGCGGCGTGATTTCAACGCCGATATGGCCCACGCGGATTTCACCCACAAAGGGATGCGCATTGCCATAGCCGCGCTGCGTGGAATAGCCGAGGGCGAGCAAAAATCCCTCATCACCACGCGCGAGGTTTTGCAGCCGCACTGGGCGCGGCGCCGGAAAGCTCAGCGGTTCACGCGTGAGGTCACCCGGTTCTGCGCTGGTAGTGGCTTCACGCTGCATCAGCCCTTCACGGGCAAGGATTTCTGTCACGCGCGGCACATCGGCGGCTTCGGTTGGTGCTTCTGGTGTGGCAGG